>CAZTNL010000304.1:0-4591 GCA_964614885.1 uncultured Calditrichaceae bacterium
GAAGTGATCGACTGCTGGTTCGATTCCGGCAGCATGCCGCTGGCGCAGTGGCACTACCCGTTCGAGAACAAGGAAAAGTTCGAAGCGTCCTTCCCGGCCGATTTTATCGCCGAAGGCGTCGACCAGACACGCGGCTGGTACTACTCGCTGCTGGCCATCGCCACTATGCTTTTCGACAAGCCCTGCTACAAGGCCTGCGTTTCCAACGATCTTATCCTCGACAAAGAGGGTAAGAAAATGTCGAAGTCCAAGGGCAACACTGTGCTGCCGGCAGAGATTCTCGACGAATCCGGCGCCGACGCCCTGCGCTGGTATATGCTTTCCGTGAGCCCGCCGTGGGTGCCGACGCGCTTCGACACCGAAGGCGTGACCGAGGTCGTGCGCAAGTTTTTCGGTACCCTGGTCAACGTCTATTCGTTTTTCGTCATGTATGCAAATATCGACAAATTCGATTACCAGAAATCCGAAGTTGCGGTGGAGCGCCGGGCCGAAATCGATCGCTGGCTGCTCAGTTCTCTCAACGGCCTTATCGCGCGCCTCGATGAGTTTCTCGACCGCTACGATATGACCAAGGCGGTTCGCGCGATCTCGGATTTCGTCATCGACGATTTGTCCAACTGGTACGTCCGTCGCTGCCGTCGCCGTTTTTGGAAATCGGAGATGGGCGAGGACAAGCGCGCCGCCTACGAAACGCTGTATGAAGTGCTGCTGACCGTATCGAAACTGATGGCGCCGTTCGCCCCATTTCTTTCGGACCGGATTTACCTGAATCTGACCGCGTCGCGGCCGTCGGAGCCGGAAAGCGTGCATCTGAGCTACCGGCCCAGGCCCGGGCAGGCATCGACTGCGTATCGAGATGAAGCGCTGGTGCAACGGATGGATCTGGTCAAACGGGTCGTGACTCTCGGGCGTTCCCTGCGCAACGAGTCGAATATGAAAGTACGGCAGCCGCTGCAGCGGGTCATCGTCGTCGCCTCCGACCCGGCGATGCAGGAGCACCTTGCGGCCATGCAGGATCTGGTGAGCGAAGAGCTGAACGTGAAGGCGATCGAATTTGTCCGCGACGCCGGCGCGTTGGTCTCGAAACGGGCGATTCCGCAATTCAAGAAGCTCGGCCCGCGCTTCGGCAAGCAGGTCAACGCCATCGCCGGCGTCATTCGCGCGCTGAATCCGGTGCAGGTTGAAACTCTGGAGTCGAACGGAACGTTGGATGTGGATTCGGACGGTCTCATAGCGACGATCCTTGTCGATGATGTTGAAATCGTTTCGGACAGCGCCGAAGGACTTGTGGTGCAAAGCGAGGGAGATCTGACGGTGGCGCTCGACCTGGCGCTGACTGACGAACTCAGGCAGGAAGGGCTGGCGCGGGAGTTTATCAACCGGGTGCAGCACATGCGCAGGAGTTCCGGATTCGAAGTTACGGACCGGATCAACATCTACTGCCAGTCATCGAATGAGCTGAGCGTGGCTGTGGACGCGCAGTCCTCTTACATTCAAAACGAAACGCTCGCCGATTCGATCGTGTCGGACCCTTTCGACAGCATCGAGACGGAAGAGTGGCAAATAAACGGGCACAAAGCGATTATCGGAATCGCCAAGGCAAGCTAATCATTTCTGTTTGACTCATAGCGGAGGGATGTATGGATAAGAAGGAGTTGGAAAAGTTTAGGAATCTGCTTCTTCAAAAACGCGATCAGTTGCTTCAGGATCTCGGGCAGTTCAAGGACGGGGAAGTGGGCGCCAATAAGAATGATGCCGCCAGCGAGAACTCGGCGTATTCATTTCATATGGCGGACGTGGGCACCGACAACATGGAGCGCGAGAAGGCGTTCTTTTTCGCAACGCGCGAAGGGAAGTACCTGTCTCACATAGAACGCGCACTCGAACGCATCGAGGCCGGCACCTACGGCATCTGCCCGGATTGCAACGAACCGATTCCTGTCGAGCGGCTCGAAGCCGTGCCCACGGCCACACGCTGTGTGCCGTGCAAGGAAAAGGCCGAGAAGTAACTCGACGATGGGTTGCTCTTGCGGGTCCTGATTCTGTCGATAATCGTTGTTCTCGTCGATCAGATTTCGAAGGTCTCTGTTCGGCTTTCTCTGGTTTACGGGAAACCAAACCCTCTCCTGGGTAAGTGGCTCCGTCTTACCTATATCGAAAATCCAGGTATGGCCTTCGGCATCAAGGTCGGAGGCCAGACATTCTTCACGGTGTTTGCTTTGCTCGCGAGCGCTGTTATCTTCATCTACATCCTGAAGGCGAGAACCGAGAAAATCCAGTTGCGGATTGCCCTGGCCCTGATTCTCGGTGGCGCCATCGGCAATCTCATCGACCGTTTTCTCTACGGCAAGGTGATCGACTTTGTGGAAGTGGAAGTGGCAAATGCCCACTGGCCGATATTTAACCTCGCCGACGCCGCCGTCACCGTGGGGACGGCGCTGCTGCTGGTTTTCGTCGTTTTCGACCGGCAGGACGCTCGGAAGCACGAGGCAGGCGTCCCGAGCGACTGAGCCTGCCTGCGTTCCATGCCCGGCCGACTCGGTTTTCCTGTTTTTCCGTGAATATGAAATGCCTATTCCACAAAACACGCGTTTCCCTGTAATTGCCAATGTGTGAAGACCGTAGCTCAGAGCGACTGTTCGAGGTCGTAGTGCCGGGGAACACGGCCAGGGAGCGGCTCGACAAATTCCTCACGCGCTTCATCGGCGTGTTTTCCCGCGCGCGCCTGCAAAAGGCCATCGCCGAGGGGCTGGTCCTCGTAGACGGGCAGCCGGTCCGTGCGAGCCATCTGGTACAACCGGATCAGCGCATCGAGGTCTGCATTCCGCCCCCGAAAAAGGTGGAGATTCTTGCCGAGGATATTCCCCTGGACATTCTCTATGAGGACCCGCATTTGCTGGTCGTCAACAAAGCCGCCGGGATGGTTGTGCATCCGGCGTTCGCCAACACGACGGGCACGCTGGTCAACGCCCTCATGCATCACTGCGGCGATCTCTCCTCGGTCGGGGGCCGGCAAAGGCCGGGAATCGTACACCGGCTCGATAAGGATACCTCCGGTCTGCTCGTTGTAGCCAAAAGCGATATCGCGCACCAGGGGTTGTCCGCGCAGTTCAAGGCGCACACGGTCGAGCGGCTTTACTGGGCGATCTCCTGGCACCCATTTCAAGAGCCGGAAGGTCGTATTGAGACCTGCATTGCCCGTAGCCAGGGAAACCGGAAACGCATGAGCGTACAGTCGGAAGGCAAGGTCGCCGTCACCAACTACCGGCTGCTCGAGGGCTTTAAGCTGTTGTCGTTGGTGCAACTGAAACTCGAAACCGGCCGCACCCACCAGATCAGAGTGCATCTTACCTACATTGGACATCCCGTTTTCGGCGATCAGGAATACGCCGGGCGCAATCGGCAGCTAGGCGGCCTTTCGCGCGCTCAGACCCGAATCGCGGGGGAGTTGCTCGGCCTTATCGATCGCCAGGCTCTGCATGCCAAGACGCTCGGCTTCACCCATCCGGTCAGCGGCGAACATCTCCGCTTCGACTCCGAGGTGCCACCAGACATGCAACTTTTGCTTCAACGTCTCCGTAGCCAGCTCTAAACGCAAATTCATCAGGCTTGACCACTCGTAAAAACGTTGCGGCGCAGAACCGGGGCGTGCCCGGTTTGTACTGCGCGGACCATGCGGCTGCGTCCGGTCGTGCCGGAGAATGGCGAAAAACAGGAGGATCAGAAATGAAGACAACACTGGCTGCATCGGCCGTGGCGCTCTTCTGGCTCGCGGGGGCGTCCGCTCTGCTTGCGGGTAGCTACACGAAGACCGTTGAGAAAACGTTCACTGTCGGAGATCAGGGCGGCCTTAGCCTGCGCAACACAAACGGGGCCGTTGTCATCGAGTCGTGGGAGCGCAACGAAATCTGGGTTCAGGCAGAGAAGCGCGTGCGCGCCGGCAGTGAACGGGAGGCTGAGGAGATGTTCGAACAGGTCGAAATCAGAATGCAGAAAGAGGGCGACCTGGTGAAAATTGAGACACACCTGCCGCGTTCCTCCAGCGGTTTGTGGGCGGCGTTCTTCGGACACGGCAACTCGGCCAGCGTAGCCTATCACCTGAAAGTTCCGGCCAGAAGCCATCTTGACATAGCAACCGTCAACGGCAAAGTCATGACTTCGGATGTTTCCGGCCGACTTCAGTTCAAGAGCACAAATGGCGCGATCAAAATCCGTGACGCCGGAGGCCAGGTGGAGGCCCAGACCACCAACGGCAGCATCGAGGCTGACCTGCAGCAGGTTGACGAAAACGCCGAGCTCATTTTTCGTACCACTAATGGTTCGGTTGCGGTCACGTTGCCCAGCGATCTGCGCGCGGACGTGGATGCCAGAACCACGAATGGCAGCGTCCGCTCCGATTTCGATGTCGAGGGAACCCGCAGCCGCAGAAAACTCCGCGGCCGGATCAACGGCGGGGGGTGCCACCTTGTGCTGCACACCACCAATGGTGGCATTCGGATTCGGGAAAGGTAGAAAACCGAACGGCGGAGCCGAAAGGCTCCGCCGTCCAGGGAAAGGAGGGGTGGATGGAGAACAGGAGATTGATTCAAAA
>CAZTNL010000305.1:0-4539 GCA_964614885.1 uncultured Calditrichaceae bacterium
CCAACCCCGACAGCTACGCGTACAACGAATCGACGAACCCCAACGGCGGTGGCATGTGGCGCAAGAACCGCCGCAATAATGGCGGCGGCATCTTCGGAGTGGATCTGAACAGAAACTTCGACTATCAATGGGGATTTGACAACAGCGGCTCAAGCCCGAATCCCGGGAGCTCGACCTACCGCGGCACAGCCCCGGCATCTGAGCCTGAAACTGCCGCCTTGCAGAACTTTGCCGTGAGCAAGGGCTTCACCATGGCATTCAACTATCATGCATTTGCAAACAGTTACAACTATCCATGGGGATACAAGCCGAATTTTGTTACCCCGGACGATGCGCAATTCCGCGCCTATTCGCAGGAAGCCAGCCGGTTCAACGGCTACAGATTCGGCACACCGTGGCAAAATCTCGGCTACGTCACAAACGGCTATTCGAATGATTGGTTTTATGGCGAACAAACGCTTAAGAACAAGACTTTTTCCTGGACCGTTGAGGTGGGCAAGAATTCTGACGGATTTTGGCCGACGGCGAGTCGTATCGTGCCGTTGGCTGAAGAGAATGTCTACTCAAACATTGTTCTGGCCTGGGGAGTCAACGGGGCGCCGGCAGCGCTTAACGCCAGCATTACGCCGGTCAACCCGCCGATCATCATACCCGCGACAGGAGGGCAGTTCCAGTTCAACGTCGCCATCGACAATGTCTCGGGAGCGACGATCACGTTCAAGTACTGGACCTTTGCCCAGCGCACGACCGGCGGGGCGACAGATGCTCTGCAAGGGCCTTTTACGGTCACCCTGGCTCCGGGAGCCAGCATAAACCGGAGTTTTACCCAGATCATCCCCGTGGTTGATCCGGGTTCGTTTAACTACGTGCTCGCTGCCGGAGATTTCGGTAACCTGATCACAACCGACAGCTTCCCGTTCACTATTTCTGCACCAGCGGCGGGCCAGCAGGTACTGGCAAAGGCTGACGGCGGCAATACGTGGACGTTTAGTGGCGAAGACGTGTCGAGTGATTCTCCGACGCAGCTGCCTGAAACAGTTGTTCTGGCAGGGAACTATCCGAATCCGTTTAATCCGAGCACGACGATTTCGTACTCGTTGCCACAGGCCGAGAATGTACGCGTGGTCGTTTACGATTTGAAGGGACGCGCAGTCCGCGAGCTGGTCAACCAGCAACAAAACGCTGGTTTCAAGTCGGTGCAGTGGAATGGGCGTGACGACGCCGGCCGGACCGTAGCTTCGGGTGTTTACGTCTACCGGCTTGAAGCCGGTGCTTTTCTACAGTCGCGCAAAATGCTGCTTGTAAAGTAGGATCGCTGGCGCGTAAGGCACCGGCGACGCTTCGCCGGTGGCATGAAAGTTGTTTGAAACGAGCCGTCTTCTGCCGATAGGGTAGAGGACGGCTCGTTTCATGTGGGAGTGTAGTCATTACCGATTCATCGAAGCACAGAACACCTTATGAGTAAACAGTTGGCGCCCGAGTTGTGGGGTGAGTATTTTCTGGAACAGCGCTGGGCGGGCTCGATTGTCGCCGCCAGCATCCTCGTAGCCCTGATTGTCACCCTTTATCCTTACGACTTCTATTTCGCAGACGCAGTTCTACCCCGATTCCTGAGCTTCGACGAAGAATTTGCACAACCGGGGCTGTGGGGAGATGCAGGCCGCAACGTGCTGCTTTTCATGCCGCTCGGGTTCGGTGTCAGTTGTTATCTCGTGGGCAAGCAACGCTTTTCAGTGCCGGCCTGGATTGTGGGGCTGATCTGTGGCGCTCTTTTGTCAGCGGGAATTGAATTCACGCAGGTCCTTCTGCCTGTTCGCCAGCCGGCGGTAGCGGATATCATATCGAATGGCCTGGGCGCCATGCTGGGCGCGTTGACGCCTTCGTCGCTTCGTCGCCGGTGTTTATATGCCTTGTCAGCGGGTGCAGGGCGGGTGTGGGGCCTCCTTTCGGCCAGACTACTCGGCATGTTCAGCGTGCTTTATCTGATACTGTTCGTGGCCGCGGCCTTTTACATGCAAAGGGGTGTCGGAATCACAAACTGGGATACCGAATTCCCGCTCATGCTCGGCAACGAACGGACTGGCGACCGCCCGTGGAGCGGAGAGATCAACGAACTTGTGCTGCTTGATCAAGCGGTTCCCGAAAGCGAAGTCTCCGCGATATTTTCGACCGGAGAGGTGCCTTCAGGCTCTGGGGACCATATTTTTGCGTTGGTCGGTCGCCATGCGGGCATGCATGCGGACGCACGTGAAGGCCTCATGGCACCGTTAATCTGGCGGGGCGATGAAGCAGGAACGATCAACGGGACTGCGCAGACTGTGCGCCTAGGACCGACTCATTGGTTGGAGACCAGCGGTCCGGCATCATTTCTCAGCGAAAATATTGAAAAGCGTTCAGCGTTTACCATCCTGCTCGCCTTGCGTAGCGAAAACATGCGGCAGGGTGGGCCGGGGCGAATCCTCTCCATCTCAGACAGTCCGGGAGCACGAAATCTGACGATTGGCCAGGATGGGAGCAATTTGGTGGTCCGCCTGCGTACTCCTGTTACCGGCGAAAATGGAAACCAACCTAGCATGCTGTTCCCCGGTGTGTTTACAGACACCCGGCCACACACCCTGCTCATCACCTACAAGCCGCCGTTTTTGCGACTTTACATCGACGGCACCGGCCGCATGTTTACTGCGGCCCTGACCCCGGAAATGACGTTTATCAGGCAGGTGGTGCCGGTTCGCCACTGGCGCCAGCACGTAGATCCCCTTTCGACATGGCTTTATTCTCTCCTAAACTATGCGTTCGTCCTTTTGCCCCTGGCGTTCTTGCTCGCCCTTTTTCTTGCGAGGGCACGGCCTTCAGATGTAGTTGCGCGCATTGGCATTGGCGCTGTGATAGCGGCGGTGCTATTGCTTGAGGAAATTGCGATTGCTTGGGGTGCGCCGAGGCCGGGACACATCCTATTAAGCATCGTGATAATCGCTGCAGGTACCGTCTGTTTTGGGCGGTGGGTGCAATGGATCCTGCCCGCAACCCTGCGGCGGGCGCCTTGAGTGAGTCGCGTTGTGCAGACCGGCCGTTGTGGCGTGGTTTCCTGTTTCTTCATGTTTTCGTCAAGAACGGGTTTTCGAATGTATACTAACTATGTGTTTTCACGTTCTGACTAGAGTTGTGCATGGAGGATTCGGCATGAGGGACAGCAGCATGGTCTCCACTCTGCTCCGTTCTGGCTTCAAGCAAAGTTTCTCACAGATGTGGCCCTTGCAAGCCCGGTACTCAGTGTCTTTCGCGGATTGCGAATAACCGTTTGGCCGAAAGGATCTACACTAGGGTCCCGGCACTATCCTGGAGCCGGGCGGCAAACAAGGTAGCCCGCGCGGGGACGATGGGGCGGGCAAGAGAAGCACTCTTCAGAGCTGACTTCGTAGTCTTGTCTGCGCTGGCGCTGTACGTTACAGCAGGTGTGATGCTGTTGCCGCGTTATCTGTACCGGCTGAACCCCGATGGGGTCTCGTACATTACCGTGGCCCAGAAATATCTCGCCGGCAATTTCTCGTTAGCTGTAAACGGCTATTGGGCGCCGCTCTTTTCCTGGCTGATGACCCCGTTCCTGGCCGGCACCCGGTTTCCGCTTCTTGCAGAGAAACAGCTGGCTTTGACCATAGGCTTCTTTACGCTCCTCAGCCTGCGGTCGCTGGCGGTTACGCTCGGTTTGTCGCCGGCGTCGGTGCGCGCTGCTGTGGTTGCGGCAGTGCCATTGGTCCTCTTTATGTCCCTCTGCATGATCACGCCCGACTTGCTGATGGTCGGAGTGCTGTGTCTCTACTTATCTGTCATATTCAAAAGGGATTACAACCTGGCCAGGTTCCGGGGGGCTTGGTGCGGAGTTCTCGGAGCTGCTGTCTACTTTGCCAAGAGCTACGGATTCCCGTTTTTCTTGGTGCATTTTGTCGTGTTCAACTGCGTTCACTACTTCCGCAGTTGTTCGGGCGGAGAGCGGAGGGTGGTTCTGCGCAACTTCGTCGCGGGCATCATGGTGTTTGTGCTGATAAGCGGCGCTTGGATAGCGACTATCAGTAATAAGTACCACCACCTGACGATCTCTACGGCGGCGAGCTACAATTTCAAGCTGACCTATGACAGCGATGGGGAGCTACCGATGTTTACTACGACGCTCATCCCACCGACAGAAAGCTCAGACACGAGCATCTGGATCGATCCCAGCTACGACATGCAGCGTTCGGCGTTTCCTCAGGCGCACGCCGGCGGGTTGATGAAGCTGCCGCTCCAGGTGGGCAAGAATGTATATCGAATCTCAAATATTTTTGCCTGGGGATCCGTCTTGGTTACTCCGATTTTTCTGTTATGCATTCTGTACTGTTTCCCTTTCTCGAAAGAAAGGCTCAGCGACCCCATCTATTATGTCATGGGAACGGTGATTATTTACTGTGGCGGCTACACACTGCTCTTTGTCCTTCAACGCTACGTAATCACTTTCTCGTGAACGAGAACTTCAAAATGCCCGGCGAACTGGATGGTGTATTCTCC
>CAZTNL010000306.1:0-4532 GCA_964614885.1 uncultured Calditrichaceae bacterium
ACGAAGGTCGAAGTTGGAATAAAATTCTGGCTGATGATGACTTTTACTTCGAGCCATTCGCCATTATAGCACGAGATTCCCTTGTCCTCGTTGGAGGTGAACCCGAGCAATATAGCGCGCCCAGTATGGCGCGGTCGTTCGATAAGGGTAACAACTGGAATTTTCTCCCAAGCCCACAGATTCACCAGTTTGTGTATTCGCAAGAAACCGGACTTCTTTTTTCCCTGGCATCGTCTCTGTATGTTTCATCTGATTTAGGCGATTCCTGGGAGAAGTCCCCGGGCATGGATGCTGCGGCGATACCGAAAATGTTCTCTCTCGATGCTGCGCGCAACATTTTCGTTATCACACTTACGGGCGCATGGTTTTCACCCAATCTCGGGAACAGCTTTGCAGAAATTAATCACAAATGTAGTTGGGATTGGAATATCGGTCCCTTGGTATCGAATGCGAATGGCTATACGTTCATCGTAGCAGAGAAAAAGCTGTTCAGGACGAAACAGTAGACTGAGGCTAATTGGGGAATCGCTTGCTTGATTTGTAATGCTTCAGGAAACCCTCAGCTATGAGTCGATGCCCCGCTTCGTTCCAGTGGACATCCCCCTCGATAAAATATCTGGTCAGCATTTTTTTTCGCTCAGCCATCGGGCTCTCCGGCTTGACGAAGTTGGGAAAGTAGTTCAGGAAAGGAACCTCATTCGCACTTTCCCATTCACGCCAGAATGAAACCTGGCGTGAGTGAAGGTCTCCTCGCATGATTTGGTCGGGCCAGGGATAGACGGCGACGGTAAGCTTTATGTTGTGCGCGCCGAGCAATTCTAACAATCTGTCCATGTAGGTTCGCATCATCGACTGTCCGGCCCTGCCAAATTGCTCGTACAGATTGTCATCAAGCGTCCACAACGCTTTGGGGTTCCCCGTTTGCGACCCGGCTAGTTGCGGGGCCCACCAATTTCGGACCACTTTGACCAGGTTGAGGAACAGGATGCTGTTGTGCCGGAAAATCGACTTCAGAGTAATGGGATCATCCTCAAGGATGTCGCGGTCAACGACGTTGCCGCTCTCACTCAAACGGTATCTGTTCACTTCATCCCACGCGTCGGACAAGTCGATAAATACAACCAACTCGTCAAACCTAAAACCTACGTCGTCAATAAGATGCTTCACCTTTCGCCAGTAGATGATTGGAGAATATGACGCGGCAGCGGCATTGAACACTTCGATATTCTCACTGGCCAAACGCTCGCTGACCAGGCCGACAAAAGTATCCTTGTAAGCAACGCCGATTCCCTCCGTCAGAGAATCACCGATAAACAGAATTCTGCGCTTTGAAGAGCGAAGCGGGACTTCATGTGGGCTGTCACACTTGAACCCCAGCGAGTTTGTGGCTATCGGATAGACACGATCTCCCCACCTGGCGCCTGCAAAAGAAACATTGGGACGCAAACCGTGGTGGTAAACTGGAGAGGCTTCACGGAATACACGTTCACTGATTTGCGTACGTTTCACCACCCGGTCTGCCCAGGAGTAGCCCGTTAGCAGCCTGTAAAGGTTGGCTGTGGCAAAATCTACGAAACCGAGAACCAGCACTACTGTCAGAAAGATGGTAGCTCCAGGATGGCGTTGGAAAAAGCTCATTGTGCGAATATCCCGAAAAGCATTTGAACCCTCAATTCCTCCCCCGTGCCATCTCCCGCAGCCGGCGCACGCGCTCTTCCGTCGGCGGGTGGGTCGAAAACAGCGAGGCGATGCCCCCGCCGCGCAGCGGATTGACGATAAATATATGGGCTGTGGTCGGCGAGGCCTTCATCGGCGCCATTTCTACGCCGCGCTCGAGGGTTTCCAGAGCAGAGGCCAGAGCCAGCGGCTTGCCGGAAATCTGCGCGCCGCCGCGGTCGGCGCCAAACTCGCGCGAGCGCGAAATCGCCATCTGGATGAACATAGCGGCAATCGGCGCGACGATGATCATAAGAAGGCCAACAAACGGGTTGCCGTCATCATCGTCACCGCCGCCAAAAAACAGACCCAGATAGTAGAGCATATTTATTGCGCCAGCGATCGTGGCCGCAACCGTGCTGATCAGGATGTCGCGGTTGCGGACATGCGCCAGCTCGTGCCCGAGGACGCCTTCGAGCTCGTCGGAGCTCAGCATGCGCAGAATACCCTCGGTGACGGCTACGGCGGCGTGCTCGGGATTTCTGCCCGTAGCGAAAGCGTTCGGCGTGGGCCCGGGAATGATGTAAACCTTCGGCATCGGCAGACGCGCGCGTTGTGCCAGCCGGCGCACCATCGCGTGCAACTCCGGTGCCTGGGCTTCGGTGACTTCCTGGGCGCGGTACATCTTCAACACCATCTTGTCGGAGTACCAATAGCTGAAAAAGTTCATGGCGCCGGCGATAAAAAATGCGATCACGGCGCCGTTTTGTCCCGCGACGGTATTGCCGACGAAAACCAGCAGCACCGTCAGCAGGGTCATGAGCAGAACCGTTTTAATCGTATGCATACATCGATCTCCTGCACTCAATATGGTCACGCGCGGCCTTGACAGCGCAGCACAGTTTGTTCGTTTCCAGTGTTTAACGAAAAACGGCCGGACAGGTTCGCTATTCACGGTCGAAAAGGGAACGGACCGGAGAATTTAGCCAAACATGTCGAACTGTTCCCCTGCCGGGGAACCGGACACCGGTTCCACCAGTGCCGCCGAGTCGTTCCTGACATCGTTGACAGCCCGCGAGACCGGGAAGAAGTCCAGCGGCGGGGCAACCATTTCCTCCAGCCTGCCGGACACGTCGGCCTCCGGATCGAGCCACATCCCTTCCGCATCCACAGACAAAATGACCGGCATCCGATGATGAATCGTCCGCAGCTCCTCACTGGCCGGCCGCGTCAGAATTGAGCAGCTCATCCGGACTTCTCCGCCCTCTCCCTGCCAGCGGCTGTATATGCCGGCCAGCGCCAGCAGATTCTGGTCGCGCGGCCTGATCGCGTAGGGCAGGCGCATCCTGCCCGAGCGTCGCCACTCGAAATAGTTGTTTGCGGGAATGATGCACCGGCCCACGCGCAGCAGCTCCTTGCGGAAGTTCTTCCCCGGTTCGTTCAGGGTTTCGATGCGCGTGTTCACCATTTTGAACCTGGGGTGCGGCTTGAACTCCTCCGCAAAGGGCGGAATCAACCCCCAGAACATTCTCTCCACTTTGCGGTCGTTGCCGTCAGCCACGTGGAGCGCAGACACATCAACCCCGGGCGGGATATTGTATGATGGCGCAAACGCCACGGTAGGAAACGGGATGCCAAACCGCTGCTCAAACTCGTTTTCAGCATCCGGAAAGAAAAAAAGTGAAAACCGACCGCACATCTGTCTCTCGGGTAATAATGGTTCCTGTCCAGGTTACTCGACGCCTGATAGCGCCAGGCCATTGCCCGGCGGCATGCGTGGCGCTGTCTCCAAAAATAGCGAAACCGGCTGAGATTGTCAACGAAATTCTTGCGGCGGCAAGGGTCAACGCCGCGTTTTTCCGCTTTGATCCTGTGGTGAAAGTCGCTAACTTACGCCACTTCCCGGAAGATCCGTTACCCGCTATCATCGTACACGGAATGCCCGCCATCCTGATGGCGATTCTTATTTGACGGAGGAATCATGAAACGCATTTTGACAGTTGCTCTGGTGGTGATGGTCACAAATCTGGTGTTCGCCGGCCACGAGGACGAACCCGGCCCCCTGCCGGGCATCGAAAAGAAGACCCTCGGCATGGAAAAACACGCAGGCTTTGTCCCTTTTTACCTCGAGCCTGAATCGGGCAAAATCTGGCTCGAAATCGACAAGTGGGAGAAGGAGTTTCTCTACATCAACTCGCTACCCGCCGGCGTCGGCTCTAACGATATCGGCCTCGACCGCGGCCAGATAGGCGCGCGCCGCGTGGTCAAATTTCACCGGGCCGGTCCCAGGGTGTTTCTGCTGCAACCCAACTATGATTTTCGCGCAAACTCCGACAACGCTGCCGAACGGCTGGCAGTTGAACAGGCCTTTGCCCAGTCCGTCTTGTGGGGATTCCAGGTAGCCGCGAAAAGCGGGGACCGCGTACTAGTGGATGCCACGGACTTTTACCTCCGCGACGCCCACGGTGTGGCCCGCAGGCTGAAGGAAGCCGGACAGGGCAGCTACAAGCTCGACATCTCGCGTTCCGCCCTTTTCCCGGAACGGACGAAAAACTTTCCGCTCAACACCGAAGTTGAAACCATGCTCACGTTCACCGGCGAAGCCTCGGGAAAGTACGTGCGTCAGGTGGCCCCATCACCCGACGCGATCACCGTGCATGAGCACGCGTCCTTCGTGCAATTGCCGGACGCTGATTACACGCCGCGACGATCCGATCCTCGCGCCGGCTATTGGGGCATCAGCTACCGCGACTATGCCACCCCCATTTCTCAGCCGCTCACGCAGCGGTTCATCGCCCGGCACCGGCTGCTAAAGAAAGACCCCACCGCCGCCGTCAGCGAGGCCGTACAGCCGATCATCTACTACGTCGATCCCG
>CAZTNL010000307.1:0-4528 GCA_964614885.1 uncultured Calditrichaceae bacterium
ACCAAGGTTGTTGAAGAAGTAGGAAACGTCCGACTTCTGTGCCACGGCTTTCTCCAGAGCGTCGACGGCTTCCTCGTATTCTCCCCTAAGCACATAGATGAAACCAAGGTTGTTGAACGCGTACGGATTTTCCTGCCGTAGCGCGATCGATTTGCGGTAACTGGCAACGGCCTCGTCGTCGCGCCGAAGACACTGCATGACACGCCCCTGCACGAAAAAAGCCGAGGGGTTGCTCGAATCCACGGCGACCACCTCCTGAATGAGCGCACTGGCCTGGTCGAAGCGTTCGACCGCCAGATAGGCCCGGCTCAACCGGATTTTCGTGCGGGCGTCGCCCGGGGTCAGCGCCAGTGCCTTCTCGAGGTTGGCGACGATATCGCTTTCGCCGCTGTTTGCCTGTTGCCCGGCAGCGGGCGAACTCACCTGTGCGGCGGCCACATAAGTCGGCTGCGGTTCCTGCACCTGAAGGGCCAACAGGCTTTGGGCCTGAAAACCGATGAAGAGCGCGACCACCAGGCAAGCGGTCCAAAGCGACACCTGCGGGTGAAGCCGGTTTCCCATGCTAATCATAATACACCTCCGTTGTTTTGTGAATGACCCGCTTTCAATTTGACCCGGTTGAAGTCAAAGGACATGCCAGAGAACAATTTCCGGATCTTACAAGGCTTAACCCATTGATTTTCAAGCATCATTCGACAGGCATTGGCGACAGCCTCCAACGCGCCGGCTGACGCTTCTGTGTCTTTCGGAACACAGGCAAGCATCCACTTTTCATTTGCTTCCGGGGAAAAAGGCGCGTGTCCCAAAAGACACGCGGATGTGTTCGTCTGGACACAAAACGAAAGTTGCGAATGGCATCGCCGGAGCTGCGAAGCGCTGCGGACGCAGACCGAGCGACGGCCCGCTTACATTATCGAATTACGTTTTGCGCGGGGTGTCACAAAACGAACGGTGCGACGCTTCTCTTGAAGGCGTGACCGATCTACCCACTTTTTCGTCAGCCGGCCTTCCTCAGGCAGCAAAAACAGGGCAGTTTAGCTGGTCTGACTTTACGAAACAGTTACAAAGGAGCGCCTGGCATACAAATTGCCATGACTGGCTGCGTTGCTGCCCCGCACTGAAAACAAACGTCGAACAACCTGGGCATTCACCTCAGATGAATCACCGAAAAAACGGCAATGCTATCCTGGCCTTCATTTTCTCCCTGTCGCTGTCATGCATCGGCTACGGCCAGGAGTCCGAAACAACCCAACCACCGGTCCAGCGCTTAAACCCGCAGCAGGTACCGATTGCCCGCGCCGAATCCCCTGCCACATACGATTCCGGAATACCGGCGTTCGAACTGGCTTTGGCGCGCTGGCATGTTTCCGGGACCGACCCTCAGGTGCGGTGGCAAGACATCCCGGACCTCAGTCCGGTGCAAAACGCCTTCGGTCTTCTCTACATCGAAGCACCGATGCCGCATCTGCACCTGCCGGATAGCGATGCCTTTGCCCTGGAAGTGGCGGCCAATCCCCTTTTGAACTTCGGGCGTGCCGGCGAATTTGCCGGTGAACTGGCGCGAAAATTTAACATCGAATTTACCCTGAATCACCGCGTGCTGCGGCTGAGTTCCTACGAAACCGCGCGTGAGTGGGTTGCCGACAACGCGTTGCGTCTGAACATTTCGACCAAACTCGACGGCAAATAAAATGCGAACCCTCGTGTGGAGCAGAGAAATGCGACAAATTCTGCTGTTGGCTGCCGCAGGCATCGCGTTGATCCTTTTCGGAGTCGCCTTCAACGGTGAAACGGCGTGGACGCCCCCGGAAGCAAACAGGCCGGCAGCGGAAAGCGCAGCCATTTCGCCAGCCGTGCAAACGGAACAGTTGGTCGTGGAAAGTTGGGCATGGAATACACTTCCGACCGACTCGACGGGCACTCAGGCGCGGGCCAGGCGTGAAGGCGCACGTTTCTTAAGAAATTGAGACATTTTTCTCAATCATTTAACATCTTCTGCCGAACATTTAACTAAAGGTATCGAAGCCAAATGGGTGGAAGCAAACTGCCAGCTACCGGCAAACGACCCGAATGTTCAGTGCCGACAAGGAGACCAGAATTTGAAAGAAACCCCTCGGGAGTAACCCGAAAACATCGCAGTTTTGAACCTGACTGGGATTACGAGATTATGGCCGAATTTTCATATTGAGGCAGGCTAGTATCTGAAGCAACGTATCGCAGTTGATGACACCCAAGCTATTTCAGCAGCCTGAAGTATCGGTTGGGCTTGAGGGTGCGAGGTTTGAGGAAAAACTTCCGAGGGAAAAACTTCACGCGGCGAATGGCCGCGATAGCGCGAGCAGGCGCAGGGGTGCTGCTGGCGAAAGAACCTCCTAATCCCCCTCTACACAACCCACCTACTAATTGAGCCAAAGGCCCGGATCGTCAGATTCGGGCCTTTATTTTTGTGTATTTCTCAGAACAAGCCGTACCAGACAGGCCAAAGGCTGGGGCCATCTAAGACTTCAGAGCCGGCGTGGCCGATTCTTTGCGCAGACGTGCGCGCACCAGCAGCAAGACACCAACCGCGATCAGGCCGACGCTGATCAACTGCGCCATCGTCAACCCGGCAAACACCACCGCCGTCGTCCGAAAGCACTCCGTGATGATCCGGCCGATGCCGACAAGCACCAGGTAGAGGCCGAACATCACGCCCGCCGGCAAACCGCGCTTGCGGATGCGCCACAGAAACAGGAAAATGGCGAACAGAATCAGCATGTCGTAAATAGGCGTCGGGTGTACCAGTTCGCTGGTCGGTATGACGCCTTTGGGAAATGACATGGCCCATGGAACATCGGTGGGCGGGCCGTAATCCCCGTCGCCGGAAAGCAGGCAGCCGCAGCGGCCAAAAACCTGGCCGAGCGCCAGGAGAGGCGCCATCAGATCCGCCGTCAGCATGAAGGGCAGCTTGTTGCGGTTGACGTACCAGGCGACGGCGATAACGCCGCCAAAGAGGCCGCCGTACCAGACAAGGCCCGCGCCGGTGAAGAGATAGTCTGTCGGATGCTCGAGAAACCGCCCCCAGCGCTCCAGGATGTAGTAGAAACGCGCGCCGAGAAACCCGCCGATCATGGCGGCGATGGCGATGCCGTTGGCCAGCTCCGGGTCACGGCCGACACGTTCAATTTCCTTGCGCAATAACAGCGTCGGCAGCAAGAACGCCAGCATGGCCATCACACCAAAACTGTGAATGGTCAGCGGGCCGATTTTGATAAGATCGGGTATCATCGATTCAGATCCTGCGGTTGTCGTTCACGGCGATTTCAATGAGGTGAAATGTAACAATCTGAGAACTAAAAGCAAGAACATATCCCGGAACAATGGGATTCCAACAGAGACGGCACGGCTCAGGTCATTTTCCCCCTGCCGGCGATCCTGAATCTGGTTTCCACCTCGGAGCCGCGGATTCCAAACATTTCGTCGAAGAGATTGACCACGACGCAAGCATGGTTCGGCACGATTTTCACTTTTTCGCCAATCTCGAAATCCGCGCCCGACTCGATGATGCCGTGCTCTTCGGAGAGACGCGTAATCAGCGTGTTCTTCGCCGGAATGAATCCACAGGACGAACTGCAACCGCCGGGCCCTTTGTCCAGAGATAGTGCTTTCTTGCCGGCATCGAGAATGGCGCGCTCAGCCGCCGGCCGGCTCGTGACTGTCGACAGCACAGAAAGCGCGCAGTTTTTCAGTGCGCAGGCAAACAGATCCACCAGCATCAGATCGCCGAACACGTAGGTGCCGGGCCGGATTTCGGTGACACCCTCGACCGCGGCGCAGTAGGCCGCTGTCGGCGTCGAACCGACGCTGACGGTCTCGATCGCGATCTGCTGGCTCCTGATCTCTTCGGCGCTTTCTACCATCACCCGACCTTCGTGGCGTCCGACTTCAGCAATCTCCTCCTGCGTGGTCTTTCCATAGGCGTGACCGCCATGTGTCATCAGACCACGCAGGTCCAGATGGTCGAGTCCGGCAATCGCCTGCGCGAGGCGTGTCGCTTCGTCGCCCGGCCGGACACCGCTCCGGTCCTGGCCGCAGTTGATCTCGATGAGCACCTCCAGGCCAGCGCCGGCCTGCTGGCATGTCTTGTTCAATTCTACCGCGCCGACTTCGCTGTCCACAGCGATGCAAAGGCGCGCCTGTTTTGCCAGCTCCAGGAGGCGTCGATATTTCTGCTCGCCGATGATCTCGTTCGCAACCAGAATATCGTCGATGCCGGCCGCAGCCATCACTTCAGCCTCAGCGAGTTTCGCGCACGTAATGCCACGGGCGCCATTTTCAAGCTGTAGTCGTGCGATTTCCGGACACTTGTGTGTCTTCGTGTGCGGCCGCAACTCGACGCCGTTGCGCCGGGCCAGGTCTGCCATAGACGCGATGTTGGCCGCCATCCGGTCGAGATCGACCAGGAGCGCCGGGGTATCGAGTTCGGAAACAAGCATGCTATTTTCTCCGGCTATGACTCTGATTTGCTCATTAGGAACTGTGCCGTTTA
>CAZTNL010000308.1:0-4527 GCA_964614885.1 uncultured Calditrichaceae bacterium
TGACCTCCACCGGCAAAATATTGAAGACCGCGTTGCGGAGCGCCTAGCCGGACTCCTTCCCGGCGCCGGAAAGCCGCAGAAAGCAGACAGCAATATCGGACGTTTTATTACCGCGAAGGGAATGCGTAAGGAGTGAAATGCTTTAGCATTTTGACGCCCCTGCGCGAAAAGCTTTGCTTTGAATGGTATCCACACAACCAACATCCGGCGATAGAGGCTGAGTCGTCGAAGTGAAACTTCCGGGCAATTGCGTGCCGGGTCCAACTTGGGCACGAGGGTAATGCTTCAGCATTTCCCCGCAACGCTGAAGTGTTGCACTCCGTGTTTTCGATTTTCATCCGTGCTCCATCCGCGTGAATCCGTGGCTAAAGTCTTTGGGATTGCCGTCACAAATCGATAATCCAAGCCCTTATTTCATAGTTATTTGCGTCTCAGCGGTTCATCCATTTTTCAGCTGAATCGCTCGCCCGAAAACAGCGGTGGCGGGCAATCGCTTGCCCGCCACCGCATCCTGCCTGACGACTGGCCGAAAAATTTCCGGCGCGGAGGCTACTCCTTAGCTCCCAGCTCGCCTGTTGTTTTCTTGTAGTACTCGCTCAGACCCTCCCTGGAAATCATGTCGAGCGTGCTCAGCGCTTCCTTGACCACGTCGCTTGCCTGCGCCTGAAAGGCCTTGGCTTCCGAAGAAGCCGCGGGTTGCTGCATGCCGTGCAGCGCTTCAGCCGCAGCCTCGGTGCCGGAAAGCGCCAGCCCGAGAATGGCCATCGTCGACAGTTGCATGTCGCGTTGGGCCTTGCTGGCCTGGAACGGGCTGGACCAGTTGGCCTTGCGCTCTTCCCAGGCGCCGGTATTGAGGCTAGACTTCAGATAGTTGAGCGCCTTCTCGCTGCCGGTCTTGTTGATCATGTAGCCCAGGGCCATGATCGCGCTGGTTTTCGCCCGGTAGTGCGCGGGCGAAATCTGGCCCTCGACGCTCTTGTCGATGAACGCGATGATCGGGTCCAGCGCCTGCTCGTCGCCGATGATGCAGAGCGTGACCGCGATGTTGGCCCAGTGTTCCTGCTCGCTGTCATCCGCCAGCATTTTCAGAAGCGTCGGCACAACGTCCGAGCCATACTGGCTTGCTTCGTCGTACGGAACGCCGTGAATGAAGGTCTGGTGTACGAACTCCTTGATGTCCATAGTTTGTGCGTTGGCTTCGGTTGGCCAGGACAGGAAGGCGAAACCGGCAGCCAGCAAAATCCAGAATATGCCTTTCATAATGAACTCCTCGGGATAATTAGATTGACATTTCACTCGCCATGGCCTACTTGGCCGTCATCGGCGAGGTCGCCGGCGCCGTGCTGAAGGCCGTGCACTCGGCGCTGTTGATCCGCTTGTTGTTGATGTTGATGGTGCCGTTCATCAGGGCGTTGGCCACGTTGCGGTGACTCAGGCCCTTGTTGTGCCCGTACTCGTGGCCCCAGAGAATGCCTTCCTGGTTGGAGGTAAACCGCACCACGACCAGCGAGGTTCCCGGCACCGGCGCGCACCCGATGATATTCGGTGCCAGCCCGCCGCACCAGTTGATCTGGTTGACCACCTTGATGTTGCCCGGAAGATTGTTGACAGCGGTGAAATCCGCCTGACTGTTGATGCTGCCCGTTCCGGTGCTGAAGGTGGTGACGTTGCCGCTGCGCGTAAACCCGACGCTGCAGGCGACATCGCCGGCGCCATCGTTTGTTTGCAGCGCTGTGCCGATGTCGGCAAGAATCTGGTCCGCCTGGGCGTTGGTCAGACTCGATGTGGTGTGCCGCCGAACCTGCAGGTTATGGTTGACGTTCGGACCGGGTGGAGTGCAATTTTGCCCGATACTCAGAAACGCCAGGGCCAATACCAGCGATGGCAGCCAAAGCCTTTGAAGGAACTTCATAGCAACCTCCTGTGTTAAGTGAACTATGAATTTGTACAGCGTGAGTTTTCCTCCTCGTTGAGAACAGCGCCTCCGCGCTGAGGGCGAACAGCCGGGTGCATGCCTGAAGCCGCATCGGACACGCGTGGACTATGAAGAGATACCCCGGCCAATAGTTTTCTCTCCGGTCTTTTCTTCCTTGACAAAGCAGGCGAACCTTCGTATCGTACGGCAACCGCAGTTACCCGGAGATGTCCGTGACACCGCACGACGTAAAAGGGATTTTCATCGCATTGGCCATTGTGGCCGGGTATTATTCGACCTCGGCCATCGCAAAGGGCAAGGGGCTTGACCCTGTCAGAACGGGCGTTACCTACGCCGTTGTCGTCTTCTCTGCTCTGATCGGGGCCAATCTTTACTATGTGGTGTTCCACAACGCCGGTGCTGCTATCGTGTCATCTTTCAGCGTCTGGCAGAGCGGTACTGGCAGTAGTGGAGCGTGGGTTGGCGCACTTGTCGGATTCTGCGCGGCGACTCAAATCTTCCGGGTCCACCGCTGGAAGTTCGCCGATTCGATTACGGTGGCGGCCGCCCTGGCGATTTTCCTCGGAAGAATTGGCTGTTTTATCAAAGGATGCTGTTTTGGAACACCCACGAATTTACCCTGGGCTGTTACATATTCGCGTACCTCGTTTGCTTTTGAAGCGCAACTTGGACATGATTTGCTCGGAGCCGCGGCGACGCAGTCACTCCCGATTCACCCGGTGCAATTGTATGAGGCCTTTTTCGCTTTCCTCTTGATCGGCTTCGAGCTTTTTCTCATCAAACGAACGCGTTTCGACGGCCAGGCGTTTTTGCTTTTTGCCATGCTCTATCCGTTTGGCCGCTTTTTCCTCGAGCTTCTGCGCGGCGATTCCCGTGCGGAAGCCTTCGGCATACCGGCGCCGCAGGTCATCTACGCGACGGTCTTCTTCCTCGCGTTACTCGTCTACGGTGTCATGCATTTTCGGCGGAAGCGCCTCGAAGTTCAGCAAACCCGCCAGTCCGCGGCCGGCGAATGCCTCAAATGAAAAGCCGCCTACTCGTCCCGCACCAGTTTGAGATTGAGCGATTTGCCGTCCGTGGAAAGGTTGAGCACATAGGTGAAATGCCCTTTTCCCAGGCGCGGCTCGCCCGAATAATCCATCGGCTGCAAGACGAGTTTCTGACCTGACGACGTGAGCAGTTCGATGTATGCGTATCTATAAGCAATTTTCACGAGTCGGTAGTCGCTCGCCTGACCCTTTTCGATGCGTTCGAAGCGCTCCTCCTGCGAAGGAAACACCACTCTGACCCCGCTGAAATCAAACGGGCTGGCGTTCTGCAGCCGGACGTACGACGGCTCATCGGTCACGGTGGTTTTCGGCATCTTTTCGAGCGCCGTTTTCGGCGGCTGCTCAAGCGCTTTTTTCTGGTTGGGGCAAGAAAACGGGAAGAGAGAAGAAATCACCAGAATCAATGCAACGACTTTCATGGGATTTCCTTCACGGCGCCTTTCGGGGGCCGTACTGACGCAGTTTTAAACACTGGCTGCGCCTCCCGGAGAAACCGGGATTGAACACAATTCAGAATTATGTGTATAATAGGCTTACCGGACATGAATTGCAACAAAAAAAGTGATAATTTCGTGAACTGCCGTGGAAAACGCTATTCGCGCAGTGGCCGGCGCTGTTTCGCCGCCTTCGTCATCGCCGGGTTCCTGGTGCTCACCGGCTGCAATGGCAGCTCGCCAACCATTTTCACCACGGACGGCGCCTGCAACGACCTCGTCGAAGTCGCAGCTAACGGAGCGGCCGGCCTCACGTTGTCGGCTACTTCGCTCGCGTTCGAGCTGCAGACGGTGGGGACGACAAGTTTCCGGCGCCAGATTGTCGTGACCAACAATTCCGCCGCATCGCAACGCATCGAACGCGCTCTGGCCAATTGTGATCAGTTCGTTGTTGAAACGACTGCAGCAATGCCTCTGCAGCTGCGGCCTGGCCAGTCGGTCGGTTTCACCCTTGCCTTCGAGCCTGCGAGCGCCGTGGCCTTCGACCCGGCGGCGCCCCCGGCCGTATCCGGACAATTTCTGCTTTACGCGGAAGGAAGCATCCTGCCCTTGGGCGTGCTGCTGACCGGCACCGGCGTCAACGAAGACAATATCGTCAACGTCGCGCCGCAATCGATCGAGTTCGGCGCCGTGCCGGTCGGCCAGACCAGCAGCCGGGTGCCCGTTCTTGTCTGGAACGGCGGGACGACCGTGACCGATGTGGCCAGCGTTTCCACGGTTGCGCCCTTCAGCGTGACCGGTTTCGGGCAGAAACTCACCTTGGCTGCCGCGGAAGTCCTACCGCTGGAAGTCACATTTGCGCCGACTGCTCCCGGCGACTTCGAGCAAACGCTGGTCATCGAAATATCGCGGCCGGGCTTTACCGCCTTCCTCGGGATACCGCTGCACGGCGCAGCCACCCCGGCAGAAGGCGACACAGAAAAACTGTTGCATTTTAGCGGCGACTTGCTATATTGATTGCCGATATTCGGAAGGGCGCATCGCGCCTCCTGAATCGGGCCCTTAGCTCAGTCGGTTAGAGCAGCGGACTCATAATCCGTAGGTCCGG
>CAZTNL010000309.1:0-4525 GCA_964614885.1 uncultured Calditrichaceae bacterium
CCCAACACACGGGGAGCCCTAATACACTGGTACGTTGACGGTTTCTATCCTCCAAACAACGGCAGTCTCCTCAACCGAGGCATGCCGCTGGACAGATTTATCGTGAAGTGGAGGCTGCAGGAAGAGCGGGTAACGCAGGCCCTTGCCGCGTGTCGGCCATCTCGTTTCTCGCATGAAACCCACACGGTCGTCAATACTCTGCTCGATGATAGCGGCCATCCGCAGCCGGTCGACTCGAATTTTCCCGAAAAGCGGGAAATTCTGGTGGAAGTGCCGAAGAGCATCGAACACATCCAGGCGACATCGCTGGCGCTGGCTGCACGATGGCGGCAAAACACCCGCCGCGCTTTTACCTATTATTTGAACAAAAGCTACACGATAGATACCCTTCTTTCGGACGGCGAGCGCCGTTTCTACCGGCTTGTCAAGGAATAACTCCCATGCGCATCGAACAAATCACTTTGCAGGAAATCCAACTGCCTTTGCGGGAGCCGTTTCAGATTTCCTCGGGAATCGAGAGCGTTCGCCGCATTTTTCTCCTGCATTTCAGAACAGCGGGCGGTTTGGAAAGCTGGTCGGAGTGTGTGGCCGGCGCCACCCCCAATTACTCGCCCGAAACCATCGATACGGCCTGGATGACGATCAAAACGTGGCTGGCGCCCAGAGTCCTGCACCACGAAATCAAAGGCGCGTCCGCGGTGTCCGAGCTGCTGGCGAAAGATATTCGCGGCCACAGAATGGCACGGGCGGCGCTGGAGATGGCCTGCTGGGAACTCGAAGCGCAGGAGCGCTCGCAGCCCCTGGCAGAACTTCTGGGCGGCGTCAGAGAAAACATTGGAACCGGCATTTCTCTGGGTATTCAGGACAGGCCTGAGAAACTCGCAGAAAAGGTAGGCGATGCCCTCAGGCTTGGCTACCGTAAAGTCAAAATGAAGATAAAGCCGGGCATGGACCTGGCGTTTGTGCAGGAAGTCCGGGAGCGGGTCGGCCGGGAAGCCCCTCTGATGGTCGACGCCAACAACGCTTACACGCTGGAAGATATCGGAATTTTGCAGGCTCTCGACACATTCGATTTGATGATGATCGAGCAACCCTTGCGCTGGGATGATATTTTTAACCACGCGGCTTTGCAGAAAAAGCTCAAAACGCCCATCTGCCTCGACGAATCGATCACCAGCGCGGACAAAGCACGCGAGATGATCGCGCTGAACAGTGGCCGCATCGTCAACATCAAGCCCGGCAGGGTCGGTGGCTTTTCAGAATCTATCAGAATTCACAACCTGTGCCGCGATTCCGGCATGCCGGTTTGGTGCGGCGGCATGCTGGAAAGCGGCGTCGGCCGGGCCTACAACGTGGCGCTCGCTTCGCTGCCGAACTTCACCTTGCCGGCGGATCTCTCGCCCAGCGCCAGATACTGGGAAAAAGACATAGTAACACCGGAATGGGAAATGGACGGGGAGGGCATGGTGTCCGTGCCTCTGACAAAATCCGGCATGGGAGTGACGGTCGATGTCGACCGCGTTGACAACCTCACTGTGCGCAAAGAGACCCTCACCTGAGTCACCGATGGCGAATCCGAAACCGACAGAGAAGCTGTTTCCACAGGATATCCGGACGAATCTCATCTCGCTGCGGAGAGATTTACACCGGCATCCTGAACTCTCATTTCAGGAAGAGCGGACGGCGCAACGGCTGTTCAACGAGCTCGAGGCGCTGAAGCCGACAGGGCTAAAAAAGGTCGGCACAGGCGTCGTCGCCCGTATCAAAGGACAAATTCCCGGAGCGCCGGCCGTGGCCATCCGCGGGGATATCGATGCTTTGCCGATCAACGAAGATACCGGCCTGCCATACGCCTCTGAAACTGAAGGTGTGATGCACGCCTGCGGTCACGATGTGCACGCGACCTGGGCCATCGGCGCAGCGATACTGTTGAGCCGGCATCCCGCCAGCGGTGATGTGGTGATCGTGCTGCAGCCGGCCGAGGAAGTCGGCCAGGGCGCCGCGGCCATCCTCAGCAGTGGCGAGCTGCAAGATGTCGCTGCCATTTTCGGCGGCCACGTGGACCGGCGCTTCGAAGTCGGCCACGTCGTGGCGCAGGAGGGGCCTTTGGCAGCCTCCTCAGATGCGTTTGAGATTGAAATCACCGGCAAGGGCGCGCACGGCGCCCGGCCACACGAAGCCAGCGATCCGGTGGTGGCGGCCGCGGCGACCATTATGGCACTGCAAACGCTGGTGTCGCGCAAGCTCGATCCCTCGAGCCCGGGCGTGGTAACCGTCGGTTCCATCCATGCCGGGCGGGCCGGCAATATCATCCCCGACCGGGCCACGCTGACCGGAACCATTCGCGCCACAACGCCGGAAACGCGGGCCCTGCTCAGACGCGGGGTACAGAGTATCGCAGAATCCCAGGCGGCGACTCTTGGCCTGGAGGCAAGCTTCCGCCGGCTGGCAGGAACGCCGCCCATCGTCAATCCGCCGCTGCCGGTCGCCTGGGCGCGGAAAGCGACAGAAAACGTACTTGGAAAGCAGGCGCTGCAGCCGCTGGGTTACGTCAATATGGGCGGCGAGGATTTTTCCATCTACATGGAAAAAATGGCCGGGTGTTTTCTGCGAATCGGCGCACGAGAGCCGGGCGGCGACGTCATCCCGGCGCACTCGCCCGCCTTCTACGCCGCTGAAGAGAGCATCTATGTGGGCGCCGCGGTTCTGGCCGAAACGGCCCGCGTGGCCTCGGCTGCTTTGCTGGAAACCCGCCGCTCCTCCTGAGATTACCGAATTTGGCTTGCATTTTTTGCGCACAATGCGTACGATTCCGGCATGAAGATCGCTATCATTTCAGACATTCATGACCACATCGGCCCTCTACGCAAGGCGCTCGGGCAGTTGGGCGACAGCGACGCCCTTATCTGCTGCGGCGATTTGTGCTCGCCCTTTATTATCGATGAACTGGGAAAAGGCTTTGCGCGGCAAACACATATCGTCTTCGGCAACAACGACGCTGACCTTTTCAGAATTACCAGGAAGGCGATGGCCTTTGACCAAATCACCCTGCACGGCGAGTATGTCGAGTTGGAATTTGACGGCAGGCGTTTTGCGGTCAATCACTTCGATAACATCGGCCGGGCGCTGGCGAAGACGCCAGAATTCGACGTCGTATGCTTCGGTCACAATCATCGATTCGAAATTTCCGAACAGGGCGGCACCACGCTCATCAACCCCGGAGAAATCATGGGCGGACTGACGGGCTGCTCAACGTTTGCAACTTACGACACGGTAAGCGGACAAGCGCGCCGCGTCGAAGTTGTATAGGAGACAGCCATGATGATGGTATCCAGATTGAAAATGAGGAATTGGCGCAATTTTCAGGAAGTAGATGTTTCCCTCGGGGACAGAGTTTTTCTCGTTGGTCCCAATGCCAGTGGTAAGTCGAATTTTCTGGATACATTTCGCTTCTTGCGTGATATCGCCAAACAGGGTGGCGGGTTACAAAAGGCGGTCAGGGACCGGGGCGGACTCTCAAAAATACGCTGCCTGTCGGCGCGAAGAGAGCCGCAGGTTGAGATTGAAATTGAGGTCTTGGCTGGGAATTGTCGCAAGGCTAGCCGAAATTATGGCAAAGGTGCAAAAGCAGAGCAAACGACAACGCCAGATCATGGTCAGCACGCACAGCCCTGACCTTCTTTCCGATGAGTCCATTGGTGGCGAAGAAGTGTTGCTGCTGGACCCACAAGCAAAGGGCACGATTCTTAGACCGGCGTCATCAATCAACGAAGTACGACTTTTGCTGGAAGGCGGAATGAGCGTCGGGGATGCAGTGTTGTCACGCACTACGCCACGGCATGTGGAGCAACTTATGCTGGAAATATGACAGCTATACCGATCAACTTCGCGTGCGAAGATATTCTAAGCGAGGCTGTTCTCACAACGCTTGTTGAAAAGTCAGAGACCAATTTTGAAAAAGGGACCACCTACATGCGTCGGGGTTCTGGCTACCTAAAGAAAAATATCCGTGGATTCAACAATGCTGCCAAAGGTGGGATTTACCTGGTTCAGACTGATCTCGACCGGTATCGATGCCCTCCTGAATTGCTCACAGCCGGGCTAAAAAACACCAAGAACCCCAATCTGTTATTTTCGGTTGGGGTTAGGGCATGGCTCATGGCCGACAGGGACGGGTTTGCTACTTTCATCGGGGTACACGGTGGACTTGTGCCGAGAGCCGTCGAGGATGTGACCGACCCCAAGAGTCTTGTAATTCGCTTGGCAAGGAGATCCCGGAAACGTACGATCCGAGATGACCTCCTCCCAAAGAAAGGTAGCACGGCGAAACAAGGCCGAAACTACAATGCCGCCCTGACCGGATTCGTACTTTCATCATGGGACCCAGGGAAGGCAGCCAAGAATGCACCAAGTCTCGACCGACTTATCCAAAGACTGAACCATTTTGAAGTCTCCACGGGTTAGAATACCATGCTCTTCGTCGGCAACGACATCGTCGACCTGCGGCGGCAAGGGGTATCCGCAA
>CAZTNL010000310.1:0-4524 GCA_964614885.1 uncultured Calditrichaceae bacterium
GGTACCACACAGACGGCGCCAGCAAATCCAGGTGCGGATCATTTGCCAGCAGCGGCGCCCCGCTGCGGGTCCGGCTGCCGGAGACCACCCAGGCGTTGCTGCCGACGGCGGCGCCGGATATGCCGAGCAGCTTCTGCAACTCTGCGCTCGCCTCGAGAAAAGTCCCCGTGTCCTGCCGAAAAGCCGCTGCATTGTCAGGAATCACAAAGGGCCCATTCGCCGGATAATCAGGAAATACCTCCCTAGCTTTCGCCGGGCCGAATCGATTTACCAACTCGGCCAGAACAATATCCACATACCAGCTAAACGAAAGTTTCCATGCCATCAGGCGGGTGAATGCGATACTGTCCTCGATACGCCAGGGCTCCGGCTGGTAACCGAGGAGATCGAATTCCACCGGCAGACTGGAACGATGGCTTTCAATGAAAGCGTTGACTCCTTCTGCGTACGCCTCAAGTGCCAGCCTTGAGTCCGGAGAAAGGGTCTTGACGATTTGTGGTGCGATTCGGTCGAATCCCCATAGACGCAGAAGCTTGTCCTGCGCCAGGGTGGTCTCGCCAAAGATTTCTGAAAGCCGGCCTGAGGCAGCCCTGCGATAGAAATCCATTTGCCAGAGCCGGTCCTGAGCGGTCACGTAACCGGCAGCGCGGAAAAGGTCGGAGTCATTGCTGGCAAAGATGTGCGGGACACCCAGCGAGTCCCTGTAGACATCGACTGGTGATTTCAAAATTGCAAGGCTGACCTCGCCCCCCGCCGCGGGCAGGGAGTTCGTCAGCAAGCGGTAACCGAGGACAGTGAGGGTAACTAATACGACGAGGATGTAAATCGAAAGTTTGAGTGCCGACCGCCACAACCTGGCCATGTTCTACCTGCTGCCTGTCGTCAAAAGTTCAGGAGATGTATCCGAAGAAGCTGAGTAAGGTTCGTGGCAGCGGCCAACACCGTTTTTCAAGTACCAGCCCCGTCACGACGCCAGGTGCTCAATCACCTTCACCGGACCGCGCCCGGTCGCTGCGACTCGATGAATTCGGCATCCCGGCTTAGAAATACTCGAAATAACCGATCCTGAATTCACGTCTCACCTTGTTCGGACCGTTTTCCATCAAGTTCTTGACATTGAACTGCAGGAACAGTTGTTCGGCGAAAATCCATTGCAGACCCGCGTTCAGATATCCCCTTCCCGAGCCAAATCGGGTCCCGATTTTGTTGTCATTGTTGGCAAAATCGAATTCGACAAACCCGTGGAATTCTTCATTAAAAGTCACATCTGCGCCGATGAAGACGTTGAGTTGCTTGTCATTGTCCTTGTTTTCAAGGCTATAATTGATGCCGCCATGAAAACCGAGATTGTTCATAACCGCATAGTTCTTGCTGGCAACCAGAAAGACTCCGCGCGACTTCGTTTCGTATCGCTCAAACTCCGTGTTGTACGGGCCGTACCCCTGTGATTCAAAGCCGACCACAACAGCGGGCATGCGGTAGTTCTCGTCTATCAGTCGAGCGCGTGCCAAGATACCCGGCTCCGGATTCCAGTCGACCG
The DNA here is from genome assembly GCA_964614885.1 of uncultured Calditrichaceae bacterium. Classification (GTDB taxonomy): domain Bacteria; phylum Zhuqueibacterota; class Zhuqueibacteria; order Oceanimicrobiales; family Oceanimicrobiaceae; genus JAJDAG01. The sequence continues at coordinate 1,541 of CAZTNL010000310.1, forward strand.
TGCCTTGCCCAATGATATTGACACCGCCATAAGACATGCCGAGCATGAACCGGTCGCTGATACCGACCGCGACGCTGCTGAGCAAGCCCCCGTCGGTGAACATTCTCATGTCGATGGAGTAACTGGCCCGTTCCAACATACCGGCGGTGGGCATGTCGATCAAGCGCCGCGTACCATTGATGGGCACGCCTTGCGCGAAGAGCGCGCCGGCTGCTAACAACGTTGCAAAAACCAGAATGACTGCTGATTTCTTCATCATATTCGTCCTAGTCAAGATCCGTAAACGGTTGTTAGTAAATGCATTGTACCGCGCCGCCATCCACCTGAATGGAGGTCCCGGTGATATAACTCGCTCTCTCAGAGGCGAGGAACGCGACCAGATTCGCCAATTCTTCCGGATCGGCCAGGCGCCCCATGGGAATGCTATCTGCAATTCCAACTTCTTCTGCGGCAGGCGAGGTCCCCTTGCTGGCGGCGCGCGCCTCGAAGATTTCCCGTACCCGCTCGGTCCTGGTCCAGCCGGGGCAGACGTTGTTGATAAGAACGCCCTGCCTCGCCACTTGATTTGCCAGCGTTTTCGCCCAACCGACCACGGACAAGCGCAGGCTGTTTGACAGCAGCAATTCGTCGATCGGCTGCTTCACCGAGACAGACGTGATGTTGATGATACGGCCCCACTTCTGAGCCAGCATGTGAGGAAGGACTTCGCGCGTAAGGCGCACCGAAGACATGACGGTCAGCTCAAAGCCGCGCTGCCAGTGCTCGTCAGACAGATCCTGGAAAAAACCGCCAGGCGGCCCGCCGGCATTGTTGACCAGAATGTGGATGCTGCCGAAGGTCTCCATAGTGCGCGCCGCGAGACTCGCGACCTCGTCCGGATGCGTCAAATCGGCCTGAAAAGCGTGCACCTCAGCGCCTGTCTGCTGCTGAATCGCACGCTTGGCTTCATCCAGTGACGCCTGGTTGCGGCTGCAGATGGCGACCTGAGCGCCTTCGCGCGCCAGTGCAACTGCCACGGCCCTGCCGAGGCCATGACTCGACGCCGCAACCAATGCGACTTTGCCAGATATTCCTAGATCCATCCTCCCTCCCAAGAGGATTTACGTGATCGCAGGGCCGCTTAGCCAGTCGAACCCGATTCCCGGGTCATCGAACGGGATACGGCCTTCTTCATCAGGATCGTATGTGTTGGAGGTTATGTAAAACAAGTGCGTCGTATTGCCAAGAACTTTGCATCCGTGGGCAACTCCCGGCGGAATTCGCAAGACTTTTGCGAAATAGTTATCCCCCATAAAAACAACCTGGGTTTCTCCTTTTGTCGGGGAGTCCGGTCGGTTGTCGTAAAGTCCCACTTTCAAATTGCCGACAGGCACATACCACCAATCTACCTGCGTTTTGTGGATGTGCCATGCTTTGGCGACTCCGGGATACATCATTGAATGGCTGCATTGGGCGAATCCTTCACCGAAAAAATCATCTGTAACCCGAACGACCTCACGAAAAAATCCACGTTCGTCCGGGTAGCTGGTCAGCTCCTTGATCTCTACGCCTTCAATCATGAATAAGAACTCCGTGTTATTGAGTTGTAAGAACGGTCAAAGTCGGTGCAAATATAGCTATTCTCCCGCGCAATGTCAACGTACGATCTTTTTCTGGAAAGTGACGTCGACAGGACTGGCGAACAACCGTTCAGTGCCGGTTAGTGTGTGCCGCCGTCCTTTGGGGCAAGCTCCTTGTGGTCGTACTCGGCCACAAGCTGGGCGAGCTGCGGGTCATCTTTGATCTGGGCCGACAGGCTAACAGCCTGACCTTTGACCAGCCTGGTCTTGCCATCGACAACTTCGCAGTCGAGATAGCCGAGATATTTCCCCTTGGCCCCCGGCTGCATCAGTATTGTTTCACCGATGAGCTCAGGCTGCCTCGACAGATTCCACCGGTGGCCACTGACCACAACATCGATGCCGCTGACCTGAACGGGTAACTTTCTGGAAGCATCGAGCCCGAGATGCGACAGGGCGACTACGACATCGCATTTATCCCTGAGCTCAGAAACCATTTGCCTGGCCGCCGCCACAGGGTCCCTGATCTCAAATGTTTCCTTAACGTCGACCGTGACCGCGGTTGTCGTGATTCCAAAGATGCCTATTTTCAAGCCATCGACCTCTTTGATCAGATATGGCTTCGCCAGCCGCTGGCCGTTGTCTCTGCGATAGATATTGGCCGAAATAAACGGCAGCTCGTATTTGGATTTCATCGTTTCGAGGTAAGCCAGACCGTAGCGCAAATCCTTGTCCGCCAGATTGATCGCGTCATAGTGCAGCAAAGACATGCCGCGCAGTAAATAGCTTACCTTCGTTTTTTGCGCATCGGAAACGGACGCTGCAAAATCGCCGCAGTCAACCAATAGCTGAACCGCGCCTGCCTGCTTGACACTCTTAATATATCCGGCTCGCCGAGCCAGTCCACCCAGAGGGTTGGCCTTTCAGCCACACGGCTTCAAATAGCCGTACAGGTCGCTGGTAAAAAAAATCTGGAGAGCGGTCTTGCTGCCTGCAACCAAGCCGGGAGCAGATACGAGCAGGGCCAGAGCGACGAAAAATAGTGTATTCAGAATACCGCGCTTCTTATTCACTTTTTCCTCCATGGATATGGGTCGTCTCGGAATGGGAAAATATATGGAAATTCACACTGCCATGCAATGCAAAAAACGGAAACAAACTCTGAAGGCTTTGCAGGCCTCCCGGGCGGCGCAGCGAACCGGGGGTTGCCGTCGCACAGACCCGAGTGCTGCAGGTTAGCGCTTTTCAGCCATAACTTCCGGGTGAGAGGTCACGATCTCGAACGTCGCCGGGTCGCTGAGAACAGTCTTGATGGCCCGCGCCCCGTCTTCACCGAAAACCTCTGCGAGTTTCCGAAACTCTCCCATCTCGACGCTGGAACCGTAACGGCTCCGGAGCTGGCCAAGGAGATCGGGCAAATCCATG
>CAZTNL010000311.1:0-4523 GCA_964614885.1 uncultured Calditrichaceae bacterium
CGAGTTCACCTTTCTGAGTGAACGTTCTTAACGTCAAGGCGTCCTGCCGGTAGCGGACGTTCATGGCGACCATAAGTCTCCGCTCATGCTGCCGGGCCGTCCTGACCATTTTCTCGGACTGCTCGTGATTGAGTGCCATCGGTTTCTCGACGAGCACGTGCTTGCCCGCGGAAAGCGCGGCGACCGCCAACTCGATGTGGCTGTGCGTTGGCGTGCAGATATCAATCGCGTCGATATCTGGATTCGAAAACAAATCCTCCGGGTCGTCGCAGGCTGAAGCAATCCCAAAGCGTTCGGCGACCCATTCAGCCTTTTTCCGGTTCTGATCGCACACCGCGAGCACGGTGGCTTCTTCAATCTTGCCCCAGGCGGGCAAATGTGCGACCTGTGCGATTGCACCGGCTCCAAGAATACCTACGTTCATTTTCCGTCTCTTTTATGAAGGACGTCGGGTGTCCAGATAAGTCTGCAGAATGAGCGCCGCGGAGATGCGGTCAATGCTGCCCTTGTCTTTCGCCGGCGAGCGACCTGCATCCACCATGGTCTGGCGGGCTATCACGCTGGTAAATCGTTCATCAACCATTACCGTCGGCAGCGCAACAGCTTCTTTCAACTTTTCAACAAAAGCGGCCGTCGCCTCAACGGCCTCGCCGCTATGACCTTTCAGGGTGAGCGGCCGGCCGACGACGATCTGTGACACGGCTTGTTCCTCAACGATCTCTTTGATTCGCACTAACGCTGCGGCGGCCGAACGCACCTCAATGGTCTCCAGTGCCTGGGCAATAACGCCCATTGGATCGCTAACCGCAATCCCGATACGCCGCTTGCCGTAGTCTATGCCAAGAATTCGTCTACACATATTGTCATTGCACAACAAAACCGTTAGTACCTGCCGGGGCTAACGGTTTTATATGGGCTAACGCCTCGAGCAGCGGCACTGCTCATATTTCATCAAGCGGCGTCTTTAGTACATCTTTAAGCAGCTTGCCTGCTTTAAAATGGGTCTTTCTGCGAGCAGGCACATAAATAATCTCACCCGTCTTTGGATTGCGCGCCTTCGGTTTCGGCTTGGTTGTCTTTACCTCAAAGACGCCGAAGTCGCGAATCTCAATTCTGACCTCAGGCTGCGCCTCGGCCATGAATTCCCGCAAAGACGTGAAGACGCCATCCACGATTTTCTCGGCCAGGTAGATTTTCTCGCCCACCAGCTTGGCGGTTCTCTTGGCGACGTCTTTCTTTGTGATCGTTTTCTTCATTTATTCCACTCCTCTCTTTGGGATAACACCGGTTTATTTTCTACACGCAGCCTGCTTCACATCGACCCGGACCATTGACCCGGTCGCGTCCGCGCCGGATTTGCTCACGCCTGGTTTTCGATTCGTTCGCCGCTGCCACTCAACCTCTCAACGCCCAGAACTCCCTTCACCTGACTCAACTTCTTGATAATCTTGGTAAGGTGCTGAAGATTTCTGACTTCGATGATAATGCTGCTGGTTACACTTGTTTCCTCGGCCTTCATGTCAATACTTACAATATTTGTCTTGGTTTGCGAAATACACTCCGAAACATCCCTGAGAAAATATCGCCGGTCGACTCCCACCAGCTGCAGACGCACCATGAAGTGTTTGTCCTTATCGACATCCCACTCCACATCGATCCTGCGATCGGGATTGCTGACGAGACCGCTGATGTTTCGACAGTCCGAACGGTGCACCACAATGCCCCTGCCTTTGGTGATGAACCCTAAAATCGGATCGCCTGGCAACGGCTGGCAACATTTACCGAACGCGATCATCAGATTGTCCAGCCCCTGCACTTTTACGCCTTTTGCCGAGCCTCGCGCCCGGCGGATGAACTTGCGAACCAGCGATTCTTCGTCGAGCGGCACCTCCTTGTCAGGGGAAATCCGTTTCAGCACCGTTTGAATCGAGATGTCGCCACTGCCCATCGCTGCGAAAAGCTGCTTCGATGTCTGGCAGCCGAAACTCTGCGCGATTTCCTCCAGGTCGACATCCTCCATCTTGATGCGCGACTTACGCAACTGCTTCACGAGAATCTCTTCACCCAGCAGCACGCTCTGCTCGTACAGCGAATCCTTGAGCCAGCGCTTGATGCGACTGCGGGCCTTGGAGGAGCGCACAAACTTGATCCAGTCCGGGTTGGGCGTCTGGTTGGCTGAGGTGAGAATCTCCACCGAATCGCCGCTCTTGAGCTGGTGACTGAGCGGTACCATTTTGCCGTTGACTTTAGCCCCGATGCAATGGAGGCCGACATCCGTATGCACGGCAAAAGCGAAGTCTACCGGTGTCGACTTGACCGGCAATTTCAGCAAGTCGCCATTCGGCGTAAACACGAAAACTTCGTCATGGAAAAGCTCGATCCGCAGGTTCTCCATGAACTCGCTGGCGTCGCTCGTATCCTGTTGCCAGTCCACCACATGCCGCAGCCAAGACAGATGTTTGTCGAGCTCATCCTCCTTGCTCTTCCCTTCTTTGTAACGCCAATGGGCGGCGATGCCCTCCTCAGCGGTGCGGTGCATGTCTTCGGTGCGAATTTGAATTTCGACCTTCTTGCCGTCGGGGCCGACGACGGTGGTGTGCAACGACTGGTAGAAATTCGACTTCGGGGTTGCGATATAGTCCTTGAAGCGGTCCTGGACCGGTGAGTAGAGGTTGTGCACGATTCCGAGCACGAAATAGCATTCCTCGACCTTGGACACAATGATCCGGATCGCGAGCAAGTCGTAGATCTGTTCAAAGGGCAGCTGCCGGCGATTCATCTTGCCGAAAATACTGTAGAAATGTTTAGGCCGGCCCGTGATCGCGGCCTTGATGTTCATCTGTCTCAGTTCCCGCCTGATCGGCCGCGTCACGCGTTGAATGTAGGCAACGCGTTCCGTCCTTTTGCTAGCCACCTTCTGCACCAGCTCCCAGTAGGATTCCGGTTCCAGCGTCTTCAGAACCAAATCTTCCAGCTCCATCTTAATCTTAGCCAGACCCAACCTGTGCGCCAGCGGCGCATACACATCCCGTGTTTCGATCGCAATTCGCCGTTGCTTTCGCTCGGGTAAGAATTCGATGGTCCGCATGTTGTGCAACCGGTCGGCAAATTTGATAAGAATGACACGGATGTCCTTAACCATCGAAACGATCATCTTGCGAAAGTTTTCAGCCTGCCGCTGCTCGACGCTATCGAACTTCAACTCGCTGATCTTGGTGACTCCATCCACGAGAAGGGCCACTTCCTCTCCGAACTCGTCCTGAACCGAATCGATTGAAACGCCCGTGTCCTCAACGACATCGTGCAGGAGGCCGCTGGCAACGGCACGCGAGTCCATTTTCATCTCGATCAAGATCTTCGCCACCTCAAAGCAGTGCTCGAAATAGGGCGCTCCCGATTTCCTGAGCTGGTCTTTGTGCGACTCGTAGCTAAAATCGAACGCTTTCCTGACAAGGGCAGTGTCTGCGGTGGCAAGGAAGCGCTTGTGCCGCCGCAATTGCTCCAGAAATGGTTTCCTGTATCCGTTTTCCATGGTATCAAAACGGCTCTCCGCCTTCATCGTAAACAACGTCCTCGTCGCGAAATTTATCCATGTTGACAAATAGCACGTGATCTTTGTGGAAATGCAGCCGAACGGTTCCTACCGGGCCGTTTCGTTGCTTTGCAATGATGATTTCGGCGAGTCCCTCCTCCTCGACCGGGCCGTACACCTCAGGACGGTAAATAAACATGACAACGTCTGCGTCCTGTTCGATGGCGCCCGATTCACGAAGGTCCGACAGCATAGGCCGCTTGTCTCCGTGACGCTGCTCCACAGCGCGAGACAACTGCGAGAGCGCGAGAACCGGTATCTCCAGCTCCTTTGCCAGCGCCTTGAGAGACTGAGAAATCGTCGATATCTCGATTTGGCGGCTCTCGCTTCTGCCACTGGCCTTCGCCAATTGCAGGTAATCGATGATGAGCAATCCAAGTCCGTGCTCTGCTTTCAGCCGTCTGGCCTTGGCCCTGATTTCCAGGACGCTCAAGGCGGCCGTGTCGTCGATAAAAATAGGCGCCTCCGCCAGCTTGCCGACGCTCGTACTGAGTCGCGGCCAGGCGTCGGCGGGAAGCCTGCCGGTACGGACCTTGTGCGCATCCACACGGGATTCTGCGCATAGCATACGCATGGCGAGCTGGGTATTGGACATCTCAAGGCTAAACACGCCGACAGGCACACCGTACCCCACAGCCGCGTTGCGGGCAATGTTGAGACACAGGGCAGTCTTTCCCATCGAAGGCCGCCCGGCCACGATAACCAGATCCGATTTCTGCAAGCCGGACGTGAGCTTATCGAGTTCGTCAAATCCGGTGGGAACCCCGGTGACGTGTCCCGGGCGCTTGTGATACCCGTCGATAACATCGAACGTCTGGGTCAGAATCGGATGAATGGGCACAAAACCGCGCCGTAGTTCCTTATCAGAAAGATTGAATATGCGGCGCCCGCCACCGCCCAGAAGCTTAACCGCCGCCCCCCCCCCCCCCAC
>CAZTNL010000312.1:0-4517 GCA_964614885.1 uncultured Calditrichaceae bacterium
GGTCACGGTCGGGGTCGGCAACGAGAAAAATACCCTGCGGCCGGGCATGTTCGTCAACGTGCATATCGTAACCGATACCCACAGAAACACGGTTCTCATTCCCAAAACTGCGGTTGTTTATGAGAGCGACAAGATGCACGTGTTCGTGGTGCGCGACAGTCTCGCACGCAAGATCGAGCTGCAGGTCGGGTATCAGGACTACGAAAAGGTGGAGAGCCTGACCGGCATTTCTCCGCAGGACGATGTCATTGTTGTCGGGCAGGCCGGGTTGAAGAACGGCGCCGCCGTTCAGGTCGTGGGAGAACGCCAGATCGAGTTTGGCTCTGCGCAGGCGACCAACTGAACGCGTTTTTCACAATCAGCAAGACGCGAGGGCGCTCTGCTTTGCTCCGCCCGCATCTGCTTTCAGTACTCACACCGCGCCGCGAGAGTTGCAGCCGGAGCTGAAACGTATCTAACATCGATATCTTATGCCCAAATCAACTGATCTGATCGACGAGTCCACCGGCAACGCCGGGCAGTTTTATAAATTTACCACCTCCAGACCGGTCGCGATTATTATGGTCGTGCTGGCCGTCTGCGTCTTCGGCTTCTTCTCCTACAAGCAACTGCCGGTCAATCTGATGCCGGATATTTCCTATCCCTCTCTGACGGTCCGGACCGAATATGCCGGCACGGCTCCCGAGGAAATCGAAACGACGATCTCGCGGCCGGTGGAGCAGGCGCTCGGCGTTGTGAACCACCTCGTCAGCATCAGCTCGATTTCGAAAGCCGGCCAGTCCGATGTTAAGCTGGAGTTTACCTGGAACACCGACATGAACCAGGCCATGGCCGATGTGCGCGAGAAGCTCGATCAGGTGCTGATGCCGGAGGAGGCCAATCGACCGGTCATCCTGCGCTTCGATCCGACGCTGGATCCGATCATGCGCTTCGGTGTCTACGGCGATCGTTCGCTCATCTATCTGCGACACCTGTCGGAAGAAGAGATCAAGCGGGCGCTCGAACGCGTGGAGGGTGTGGCCGCTGTCAAGGTGAAGGGCGGGCTCGAAGAGGAGATCCGCGTTGAGCTCGACGAGCAGAAACTGACTTTGATCGGCATCGATATCCAGCAGGTGCGCGACCGTCTGCGCCAGGAGAATATCAACCTCGCCGGCGGCAATTTAAAGGAGGGGCAGACCGAGTATCTCGTCCGTACACTCAACGAGTTCAAGAACGTGGCGGAAGTCGGCGAGGTGGTCATCGGTAACTGGAACGGCAAGGAGATCAAGGTTCGCGACGTGGCGCAGGTCAAGCGCACTTTCAAGGATCGCGAAATCATCACCCGCATCAACAACTCCGAAAGCGTCGAGATCGAGATCTACAAGGAAGCGGACGCCAACATCGTGGCCGTGGCGAAAGCGGTGAAGGACAAAGTCTTCGGTTCGGAGAAGCAGAAGGCGTTCATCAAGAAGCTCGAAGAAGAAAAGAAGGCTGGACCGAAAAAAGCGCAAAAGAAAAAGAAGGCGCATCGCCCGGACAAAGGCAAAGGGGAAAAACACAAGAAAGGCCGCCGCGGCGACAGCGTCAGCGGCCGCGCGATGATCGCCAAGCAGATGACGGACTTTGTGACCCACAGCCTGCCGGAAGGTGTCAAGATCGATCTGCTTTCCGATCAATCCGTTTTTATTAAGAGTTCCGTCGACGAGGTGAAAAATACCGCGGTCCAGGGCGGTCTGCTCGCCATCATCGTACTCTTTATCTTCCTCCGCCGGCTGTCTGCAACTCTGATCGTCGGGCTGTCGATCCCGATTTCCATCATCGCCACGTTCGCACCGATGAAAATGTTCGGCGTTTCCCTGAATATTATGTCCCTCGGCGGGCTTGCGCTCGGAATCGGCATGTTGGTGGATAACTCGATCGTGGTGCTGGAGAGCATTTTCCGCTGCCGGGAAGAGGGCGATGATCGCATCCAGGCAACCGTTCGCGGCGTCAGTGAAGTCGGCGCCGCCGTGTTTGCCTCGACTTTGACCACGGTCGCGGTATTCTTCCCGATCGTCTTCGTCGAAGGCGTCGCCGGGCAAGTTTTCGGCAACATGGCGCTGACCGTGGTTTTCTCGCTGCTGGCCTCGCTCGGCGTGGCCCTTTTTCTGATTCCTATGCTCTCCTCCCGCGAGAGCTCGCGCTTTCTCAGCGGCATCGACGTGGCGAAGTTTTCCGGAGACACGATTTTCACCTTCCCGAACGAGGAGCGCATCAGGCAGGTGCTGGCGCCCGGCTATGCGGTTTCCCGGATGCAGCGACTGAAAGAGATCGCCTTCGAATTCGCGAAAACGCTGGGCTATCTGCTTCTGAAAATCCTCAAGGTCGTGGGGGCGCTGCTGCTCGCCGTCCTGAAGCTGGTGGCTATCTTGCTTTTGGCAGTTGTTTCGCCTCTGGCGGCGCTGCTGCACAAGACTGGCCTGCTGAAAAAACGGCTCAGCGACCGGGTACGCATCTTCGCCGCGGACCGGGACCTGAACGGACGCCTGCGCTTCGTCACTGAAGTGTGGCCGACCTATCTTGTGCTGAACGCCTTGCCGGCATCGTACGATGACATGCAGCGCGTCGCCGGCAGATTCCGGGACAAGAGCTGGTCGGGCCGGATGATTTACGGTGTGCTGCAAGTGCTGGTGATTCCGTTCCTGGTCCTGAAATTCGTCTGCCATTTTGTAGTGGAACTGTTGGCCAAGGCATTGCATGCAGTTTTGCTCGTCGGCGCCAAAATGGTGCCCGGCGCCCTCGTTTTGAAAGCGCTCTACCTTCTCGGTAAATTGCTTTTCGCCATTCCCGCACGTTTCCTGCTGGACCTGTTCAACGCCGGCTATATACGGCTCGAAGCGTTCTATCCGCGCGTGCTGCGGCGTTCCCTGAACAACCGTGGCGTTGTGTTGGGCGCGGTGGCGGCCCTCTTTGCCCTGACCCTGCTCGTGGTTGCCCCTCGCCTCGGCAGCGAGCTCATACCGGAAGTGCATCAGGGAGAGTTCAATGTGGAAGTGACGCTGCCGGTTGGCACTCCGGTGGAGAAGACCGACGCCCGGCTGGCGTCGATGACGAAGTTCATTCAGGAGCAGCCGGAAGTCGACAAGGTGGCGTCTGTGGCCGGAACGGACAAGACGGCCAACTCCGGCTCCGAGGAAGGCGAGCATACCTCCAGGATCACGGTGACTCTGAAGCCGGGCGGCGATATCGCAGATGTCGAGGAGCACCTCGTCGCGAGAATCCGGCGCAAACTCGCGGGGTATTCCGGCATCAAATGGAAGGTTTCCCGTCCCGTTCTCTTCAGTTTCAAGACGCCGGTGGAAGTCGAAATTCATGGCTACAACCTCAAGGCTTTGCAGCAGTACGCCCGCGTCCTCGAGGAGAAAATGGCTGAAATTCCCGGTGTCATCGACGTGGAATCCAATGTGCAGCGTGGAAATCCGGAAGTGCAGATCGTCTACAACCGGCCGGTACTGGCCAAGCTCGGCCTGAATATCGGCGATGTAGCGGCGGTGGTGCGCAACAAAGTGCGTGGCGATGTCGCCACCGAATTCAAGGAACAGGACCGGCGCATCGATGTGCTGGTGCGGCTGCGCGAAGAAGACAAGCAGAGTCTCGACGACCTGCGGCGTATCGTCATCAATCCTGGCGCGGAAAAAGCCGTTCCGCTGGCCGCGGTTTCCGACATTCGCGTGCACGAAGGCCCGGCCGAAATACGGCGTGTGGACCAACAGCGGACGGCGGTGGTTTCGGCCAACATTCAGGGCCGGTCGCTGGGAGACATCAGCGAGGACATTTACGCCGAGCTGAAGGAGATGCGTTTTCCGGACGGGTTCACCTACACGGTGGCCGGCCAGAACCGCGAGATGGAAACGTCGCTCGGCAGCCTGAAGCTGGCGCTTGCGCTTGCCATCTTTTTGGTCTACATTGTCATGGCCTCGCAGTTCGAGTCGGTGGTGCACCCGTTTATCATCATCTTTACCATCCCGCTGGCATTGATCGGCGTCATTCTCTGGCTGTACTTGTTCAGGATTCCGGTGAGCATCGTGGTTTTTCTGGGCATGATTATGCTGGCCGGCATTGTTGTCAATAATGCGATCGTGCTCGTCGACTATATCAACAAGCTGCGCGAGCGCGGCATGGCTACGATCGAAGCCATCGTCGAAGCCGGGAAAGTACGGTTGCGGCCGATCATGATGACCACGGCGACCACGGTTCTGGGACTGCTGCCGATGGCGCTCGGCCTCGGTGATGGCGCCGAAATCAGAACGCCGATGGCGATCACGGTCATCATCGGCCTCGTCAGCTCGACCTTGCTGACTTTGGTGATCATCCCGACGGTTTACAGTCTTGTGGTTCGGGATAATAAATAAGGCAAAGCAGGAATGACAACTACGTCGTCTTACACTTAGAGGTTCGCCATGTCCGGTTCTAAGAACAGCTTACTCCCGACTTTTTCCGTCAGCCGTCCGGTAACGGTTGTCATGTGCCTTATCGCACTGCTGGTCATCGGCGGCATT
>CAZTNL010000313.1:0-3306 GCA_964614885.1 uncultured Calditrichaceae bacterium
CGGACCACAGAAACCGACAGGCAGCGTTTTCTAGTAAAATGCCAGCAGAACCGATTCGTCGGTCGGATTAGTGAGATAAGTGCCGACGACCATGCCGAAAAGCGAACAAACGGTCGCGAAAACAAACGAGAAATATTCCGGGATTTCCGGCGCAACCAATCGTTGAATCACGGCGGCAACCATGCCCACGACCGTGCCGGCCGCAAAGCCGTAGCCGTTCATGCGCCACCAATACCAGCGGGCTAGTATGGGAAGCAGGAGACCCGCGCCAAGACTGGAGGTAATCCAGCCCCAGATTTCATTGATATTCTTGACCGCCAGCATGAAGAGCAGCCCGAGAACGACAAGAATCACCGACGACCACCGGCTGTGCAGCATGAGCTGGCGTTCCGTAGCTTTCGGATTGATGTAGGTCTGATAAAGGTCCTTCACCCAGTATGCGGCGCCGGCATTTACCGTGGAATCGAATGTCGACATGGCCGCCGCCATCAAACCGGCGACGAGCACGCCTTTGAGTCCGATGGGCACCAGCCGATTGATCACCACCGGAAGAACATTCTCCGGATCCTGAATGACCCCCTGCTGCGTTCCCAGAACAACGCCCATGATCGCGATGGCCATAATGAACGGCCAGCGAAATGCGAGCAGCACGGTCCAGAACAACGACAGCAGACCTGACTCGCGGTCGCTGCGCGAAGCAAAGAAACGCTGAATCATGTACTGACTGGTGCCGCCGCTGCCTTCGATGGTTACCTTTAACAGGTAAAACAAAATGGCCACGCCGAAGAGATTGTAGATCGAGTAAGCCGATTCCGGTAAAAAGTGCCTGTTCCAGGGAGGCACAATGCTTGTCCAAGCATCGCGGGTTGTCTGAATGGCCTGGAAGCCGCCGTCTCTGAGGGGCACGGAAATCATGAAGGTCTCAGGCAGGGTGAACTGAGTGAACGCCAGCACGCACATATAAATAATAGCGCCGAAGATCAACAGGCCCTGAAAGACGTCGGTCCAGACCACGCCGTAAAGACCGCTGGCGACGGTGTAAATCATCGCCAGAACGATCATAAGCGTCGCGGCCCAAAATTGCGAAGACAACCCCATGAATGCGGGAATGCCCAGGAACTCGCCGACGAACTTGCCCGAACCGATGGCGAAATAGGTAATCATGGCGACGGTCATGATGATGATTGAAATCGCCGCTATGATACGGGCGACGTCCCCGTCTTTCTCCTTACCGAACCGGAAGTGCATCCACTCGGCGAGAGTCATGACTTCCGCCCTGCGGTTCCATTTTCCCTGAAAAATCATCAGGAAGGCCATGATCAAGGTGACGCCGCCGCGGATTTCGACAAAAAAGCCGCTGGCACCCATCGCAAAGACGAAGGCGGTGTTGATCATGGTGCCGCTGATATCCATATTGGACGCCATCCCGGATGCGCCGAGCACCCACCAGGGCAGCTTGCGATTGCCGAGGAAATAGGAGTCGATTCCCTCGGACGCCCGGCGTTGCATGAGCAGACCGACGACGACCATCGCCAAAATGTAGACGATCACAATGCTGTAATCTAAAACTGACATGAGACCTCCCTCTTTTTTAATGGGACGAGGCTAAAGCACGCTTCTGATCCTGTCATACGTAACCGAACGACTCTGAAAAGAGCTGGCGCAGGTTCGATTTCACGCAAATAAATCACCACACTATTCCCTCGCTAACAGCGCGGCTTTGTACGCGCCTAAGGTGAGTTTTATTTTACCATCGTTCAAATAAAATTCTTTACCGGCTAGCAAATCGCTCACCTTCGAACCGTCCGGCCAATCGGTTTTTATCGCGGTCGAGACCACACCTCCGGCGTTGTGAAGCACGACCACGATTTCATCGTCGCCAAACCTGCGGGCAAAGGCCAGGATTCCGTGTCCGTCGTCCACGACTTTGGTCTCAAAATCGCCTAACCGTAATGGCGCGTACCGGTGGCGCAGGGCGATCAGTTTCTGATAGTAGGCGAACAACTCACTATCGAACTTGACCGTGTCTCGAACATGCACGTCCGGCAGCACGGATTCGTAGGTTTCATCTTCGTATCTCAAGTCGGGCCACACCATGGGTTTCCGGTCGTCGGGATCGTCGCCGCCCCACATGCCGGCTTCGTCGCCGTAGTAGACCATCGGCCCGCCGACATAAGTCATTTGAAACAAAACGGCCAGCCGCTGAATCTTGCGCGCCCTTTCGCTCGGCTTGGTCGGATCATATTGCGGATTGTCCCGAACGCCCGCCTGACGGTCGTAGTTGCGATCGGGATTCATGATCATGCTCGCCAGCCGGTCGGTGTCGTGGCCGGCCACAAGGTTCATCATAATCAAGTTCGTTTCGCGCGAGTAGATCCCTCGAATCCGGGCGAGCTCCTGCTCGAATGCCGACACGCTGAGCTGCGTCTTACGGTCGGCAAAAAAATCGACGACGGTTATGGCAAACTGATAATTCATAACGATATCAAACCGCTTCCCTCCTACCCAGTCAGCCGCTTCATCCCAGATTTCACCGACAGTAATCGCTGCCGGATTGATAGACTTCACCAATTTCTGCCAGTCCACCCAAAGACGCGGATTTACCTCGTTGGGGGCATCCAGCCGCCACCCGTCGATGCCATCGGACGGGTCGCCGTCGCCGTTCGGATCCATCCAGCGGCGCGTGATATTGAAAAGGTAGTTTCGCACCGGCGGAACCGGGCCGTTTTCGTTCTCGCTAAATTCCGGCAAGGACTTATATCCCCAGTACGATTTGTAATCGAACTCGTTCGTGTCCGGAGTGGCCGGGTCGTCCCAGCGGACGACGTCGAACCAGCCCTTGTAGCGCGACGCCTCCTGCTTGCGCAAAAGATCCTGAAATGCCCAGAACTCGCGGCCGCAGTGGTTAAACACCCCATCGATCACCACGCGAATGTTCAGCGCGTGCGCCTTTTGAACCAACTCGAGAAAAACGCTGTCCGCGCTAGTGAAGGTCCAGCTTTCAGGATCATCCGTCTCATTCTGGATAACGCGCCAATCGCCTTCCCGGGCGCGGCCGAAATTGTTGTCGATGTGGTGGTAGCTGCTGGCGTCGTACTTGTGCAGCGAGGGCGCTTCGAAAACCGGATTGAAATAGATGACATCCACGCCGAGCTCTTTCAAATACCCAAGCTTGTCGATCACGCCCAGGAGATCGCCACCATAGCGACGGTCGAAGACGACATCGTAGAAACCCTGGCCGCGCTCTTTTTCCCAGGGCTGCATCTTGTACCAGTCGGACGTCCAGGGCTGAACTTGCCAGTCCCA
>CAZTNL010000313.1:3406-4512 GCA_964614885.1 uncultured Calditrichaceae bacterium
CGGTTCCAGTCGATCTTGCCGCGACGGCTGGTTTCGCCGACTTCCTGTCCGGCGTAGATCAGCGGCATGCCCGGGATCGTCAGGAGAATGGCCGCGCCGGCCTTCGTGCGCCGAAAATCGGAGCGAAACACCTGAGCGATGCGGGTCTCGTCGTGATTTTCCAAAAAGCGCAGGTAGTGGCTGTTGATGCCGGTAAAATGGTTGTAGCGCAGGTTCGGACTGGAATTGCTCACCCGCGAATGCAGAGCCTCCACGCTGCCGCCATTCAGCGCCTCCCGAAATCCACCGAAAAGCACCCAGTCGTAAGCGGCGTCGTTGGCCCCGCCAAAATCGGCATAGTTGTTTTCGCTGCCAATTCCGGTGCCGTCGGTTTCGCCAAGAATCAGCACATCCGGGCGCACCCGCTTGATTTCTTCCCGAAATGGCCGCCACCAGGCGCTCTTGCCGTAGCGGTTGTTCGGTCCCCAGTAGGCATCCATACGGTAGCCGTCCACGCCGCGCTCAAGCACCCAGTATTTGTACATGCCGAGCATGAAATCCCGGGTCTCAATGTTGTCATAGTCCAGATTGGCCAGAGTCCAGTTTGAATAATGAACATAAAGCGTGTAATTCCCGATGCGCTTCGCGCTTTGTCCAAGCCCCCGGCTGTCGCCCTTGATTTGATTCTCCAGGAAAGGACGAAAATTGGAAAAATCCTGAAACTTGCGGACATCCTTTACCCAGGGATGATTCTCCGACACGTGATTTGGCGTAGGATCCAAAATGATACGCATGCCCAGGGTGTGGACCGCATCCACAAACGATTGAAAATCGGCGTTCGTGCCGAGTTGTGGATGAACCTTGAAGAAGTTGGTGATATTGTAACCCGCGTTGAGTTCGTCGATCCTTTTGCCATTATCGTAAATCGGCATCAGCCAGATAACGTTCGCCCCGAGCGATTTGATGGCAGGCAGCCGCTCCTGCGCGGCCGCAAGCGTTCCCTCAGGCGTAAATGCCGGCAGGAAAATCTCGTAGACCACGGCATCCTGCACCCACTGCGGATTCTTGTTCGTGCCGGAGAAAGACAGGTTGCCGTTCGCCTTCACGGTAAAATAGCTCCGCGCCAC
>CAZTNL010000314.1:0-2965 GCA_964614885.1 uncultured Calditrichaceae bacterium
CGTGGCCTCGACGGCGGCGTTTCAGGCAGTACCCTACTTTGCCGTTTACAGCGCAACCAAAGCGTTTGTTTTGAGTTTTTCGGAAGCGCTTTCAGAGGAATATCGCGACCGGAGTATCCAGATTACCTGCCTCTGTCCGGGGGCGACAGAAACCAATTTTCACAATGTCTCACAGGTCGATCGCAAGAAACTGTCCAGGATGGAGTCAGCGGAAAAGGTAGTCCAGACCGGATTGCGAGCCTTCCTGGGCGGGAAGGCCATGGTCATCTCCGGAGGGCAAAACTATATTCTGGCGAATTCGTCCCGCCTGATGCCACGCTCGGTGGTCGCGAAGGTCACCGCCCGCATGTTTCGCCCTTGAGGGCGCGCTACTGATTTTTGAGCAGCAGCGGTCGAGTGTCAGGCGGTCGGTGACGATATGGGTCTTAGGGCCATCAACGAAAGCGGAAGGATGTTGATACATGAACCAGACCAGCGAATTGTTTCAGCGTATAAACGAAGACAAGACCAAACGCGAGATCGCGTATTTCACCATGGAGGTGGCGCTGGAAAACGACCTGCCGTCCTACAGCGGCGGATTGGGAGTGCTCGCCGGAGATACCCTGCGTTCGGCCGCCGACCTCGGTATCCCGGTGGTTGGCGTCACCCTCTTCCAGCAGTACGGCTACTTTCACCAGGGGCTGCAAGATGACGGGACGCAGGATGAAACCGAGGTGCGTTGGCGCCCCGAGGAAAAACTCAAGCCTCTGCCAAATGATATTGAAGTCAAAATTGAAGGACGCACCGTTCACGTCTGTGTGTGGCAATATGATATTGTCGGCAAACACGGTTACATCGTTCCGGTCTATTTTCTCGATGTCAACGTTGCGGCCAATGACGAAAGAGACCGCGAGCTGAACCGTCACCTTTACGGTGGCGATTTGTACGTCCGTCTCTGCCAGGAGATCATTCTTGGAATCGGCGGAGTCCGCATGTTGCGCGATCTCGGTTACCGTAATATAGAAAGTTACCATTTAAACGAAGGGCACGCCAGCCTGCTGACCCTGGAGCTCATACGGGCCTCGGGCTACAGTTCGTACGAAAAAATCAAAAAGTATTGCATTTTTACCACGCATACGCCCGTGGCCGCGGGCCATGACGTCTTCGAGTTCGACATGGTCAAGCAGGTCATGAGTCCGGTTTATACCGACTATCTGCGTGAAATTCTCGAGGGCGAAAACCCGGTCAACCTCACCACCATCTCGTTGAAACTGAGCCGCTTCATCAACGGTGTGTCCGTCAAGCATGCGGAAGTCTCCAGGAATATGTTTCACCGGCCGGACATCGTAGCGGTGACCAACGGCATTCACTCACGCAGTTGGACGGCCAGGGAGATGCAGGCGCTTTTCGATGAACACCTGGCCGGCTGGGACAACGATCCCGCCCACCTGAGCCGTGCTGTCTTTCTTCCGGACGAGCAGATTTGGCAGGCCCACCAGTCCGCCAAGAACAGGCTGCTCAACGTCATCGAACAGAAATCCGGGGTCAAAATGGACCCGGACCGATTTACGATCGGTTTTGCCCGCAGGGCAGCGGCCTATAAACGCGCCGATCTGATTTTCACCGACCTCGAACGACTGGTAGCCATCGGCAAAGGGCGCATTCAAATCGTTTATGCCGGCAAGGCCCATCCGAAAGACGACGAGGGCAAGGCTGTCATCCAGCGCGTTTTTGCCGCCATCAAAAAATTGCGGGGCGACATCGATATCGTCTACCTGGAGAACTACGGCATGGATCTCGGCGCCGCCATCACCTCCGGCGTCGACGTTTGGCTGAACAATCCGCAGAGACCGCGGGAGGCTTCCGGCACCAGCGGCATGAAAGCCGCGCACAACGGCGTGCCGAATTTCAGCGTCCTCGACGGCTGGTGGATTGAAGGCTGTCGCGAAGGCGTCACCGGATGGGGCATCGGCCCGGAGCCGTCCGAAGGCACGCTGACCAGCTACGACGACCGCCTCGATACCGACAGCCTGTACGACAAGCTCGAAAATGTCATCCTGCCGCTCTTCTATGAAGACAGAGCCGCCTGGATCAAAATCATGAAAAACGCGATCGCGCTGAACGCCTCGTATTTCAACACGCACAGAATGATCCGGGAATACGCGGAGCTGGCCTACAACGTGCACCCGCTCTTCCAGTAGCCGCGACCGAAATCGACACAATACCGTCGATTGAAGCAAACACCGCCCTGATCCGCTGGCGTCCGGCCTGCGCAATGCTTTGCCGCGAAACGACACTATTCTGTTGTTTCTGCCATGCCAGCGCACGCTTTTGTCGCCACCCCGCGCCGGTTCTTCCCTGTCCGGCCGGCCGCTGACGCGGTGAGCGAATATCCGGCAACCGCGCAGGTTCCGTCCACCTGTTTTCCCTCAAAAAATAACAGAAAAATCACAAACGGCCCAATAGTGTCGGTTCTTTTGCGGCTCTTTCCGGAGCAAAATGTGGCACAGAGGTTGTATGGAACCCGCCTCATGACGCTTATCGGAAAATTCTCCCGCCCGCTCCTGGCAGGCATCCTCGCGTGGCTAACCCTGCCCGGGCAGGCAGCAGAGGGACAGATGCAGATGCGCCACCCGCAGGTGACGGAACAACAGGGTCAGACCGTCGTTTCCGTCGAGCTGGAGAATCCGGATGACCGGCCGCGCGTGGCTGAAATCTGGGCAGAGGTGTACGATGGCGACGGCGCATACATCGACCGGTTCCAGAGTCGTTCGATAAACCTGAAGCCGCAGCAGTCAGCACGCGCCGAGGTGATTTTGCGCGAGCTCGGCCTGGGGAAATACCGGGCCATCATCGCAGGCCGTTCCTACCCGACACGGGGTCCGGCGACATTAGGCAAGGCCTCTATCCAAGTCGAACACGTTGCACCATTCACCCTGTCGATCAACCGGCGCAAGGAGATCGTGCTGGCGCAGCAGACGGGCAC
>CAZTNL010000314.1:3065-4502 GCA_964614885.1 uncultured Calditrichaceae bacterium
ATGAAGTATCCGGCCATATTTGCCGCGAACCGTGGCATTATCCAGAACCCGGATCTTATCTATCCGGACCAGGTTTTTGTTATTCCTGAGGAGAACATGTTGACGGCGGGCGTGACTGCGCCGGGGACAATGCCGGCAGCGGGAGATATCAGGCTTGCGTCACAGGCGGTAACGGCTGGCTGCCCAGGCCGGCGGGATTCCGGAGAAGAGGCCTTACTTGCGTTCCTTGACCAGGATAATCTCGGTGCCGTCTCCGTTGAAATTATATCTCACATCATCCATGAGCGTCGACAGGATGAAGATGCCCCGGCCGCTTTCTTTCAGCAGATTCTCCGGAGCCAGCGGGTCGCTGACAGTGCCGGGATCAAAGCCGGGTCCTTCATCGCGAACGAATACGGTGAGCGTGCTGGGTTCGAGCAGAAAGCGGATGTGCACCCGCTTGCTCTTATCTTGTTGATTCCCGTGTAGAATCGCGTTGTTGACCGCCTCGGTCACGGCGATGGCAAGACTGTCCTGCTCTTCTTCCGAAAACCGCATTTGTGCGCCCGCCTTTTCAGCGAGCTTTTCCACTTTCTCAATCTCCTTGAGGCTGCTTTGAATCGTCAGCGTCAGTTCTTTGTTGCGTTTTTCGCTCACAGTAGTCCTTCCGTTTACAAGAACCAGTGAAGGCTCAGGTCGAGATTCCGGATATTCTCGGTGTTACTACGTGACGACTTGCTCACCTGAATGTTTCCGACAAACATAAGCTCGAGCGCCGGGCTCGGGCGGTAAGCCAGCTCCCAAAGCGGCCCGAAATTCGTATGTTTGCTTCGCACGACACGGGTCAATCCGCCATTTCCATTCGACCGGTGGTCCCACCTCGTCTGTTTGAAAAGGCTGCCTCCGGACGCGATGCGCCACCCTGAACCAAGGCTTCCCCTGTAAAGCAACTGAACTTCCGTGTTTCTCCACGACAGCGCCAGACGCTGTCTCCATAAATTATAGAAAAGTTTCCCCTGTTCTGCAAGCTCTATATTTAAACTGAGCTCAAGCTTTCCTTTTTCGGACAGTTTGTAGGCGCTGCTGTTCGTGACGATAAACTGGCGGTTGACGATATTGCGATTGCTGGTAGCGGCGTCATCAAAATCAAACGTTTGGTATTTGGCACGTACCAAAAAGCGCTGCCGGAATGAAAATCTGGAAGCGGGTGTGTAAACAATCTCGGGCGAAAGCTGAAAATTCCTTTCCCAGTTGTTGTCACCGCTGAACTTTCGCGAGATGAAAACAAAATGATTGAGGAATGCGCTCACCTCCCAGGTCATGCGGAGCGCGCTGGAAAAATGGTGTGAATGAACGAGCGTGACATCCCACTTGATCTGATCGTGGTCGTTGGGATTGGTCGTGTCGGACGAGTCGTATTGAAACTTCGACACGGCGCTGTAAAGCCCCAGCGAGTCC
>CAZTNL010000315.1:0-4489 GCA_964614885.1 uncultured Calditrichaceae bacterium
AAGACGGCGGCCGGCGCAAGTTCATCCTGGTCGAGATGGGCGACTACTTCGACACCGTGCTTTTGCCGCGCATCAAGAAGGTGACCTTCACACCGGAGTGGAAGGACGGCAAGCCCAAACGCGTGGCTACTACTGAAGAAGCCGAGCGCAGCCCCCGCATTATCAAAATCATTCGCCTGGAATCCTATGAGGACGCGCTCAACAACCTGACCTTCGACGAAGAAAGCGGCCAACAGGCGCTGGCGCTGTTCAAGGACGAGTACCTGCTCTCCTACATGCTCAAGTGGGAGACGCGGCGCAGCGAAACCCTGCTCAACGTGGAGCAACTGCAAGCGCCCTTCTCCTACCAACTGCACATCCACCGCGACGGCGAAACCCGCGAGCGGGCCGTGGACCTGTCGGAGACCTTCAACTACCTCATTGGCCTGGATGTAGAGACACGGCGGGTGTGCCACGATGGCGAGCGGCGCTATCTGGTCTATCGCGGCGCTTTGCGCAATGGCCGCACGGTGGCCGTCATCTGGCGGGAGACCAAAGACTGGACCCAGGCCGATTACGAGCGCGACGCCGCCTTTGTGGCAGAACACAAACTGGCCGAAGGCGCAGACGAAATCTATGTCAACGGCGATGCGCGCATCCCTGGCGCGCGCTCGCTGGATGGCGTCTTCAAAGCGCGGATGTTTGAAATGATGAATGCGGAATGAGGAATGATGAATGTCAAGGAGTGAGAGGCAAGACATCCTTGAGCGAACAAAGGTCTTCGCGTTGCGGATTGTCCGGCTATACGCTTCACTGCCGAAAAGTGCAGAAGCCCAGGTGCTCGGCAAACAGCTTCTGCGCTCCGGAACATCGGTTGGTGCACAGTTGCGAGAGGGTAAACGCAGCCGCTCAGATGCTGAAATGATCAGCAAGATCGAAAGCGCCTTGCAGGAACTTGAAGAAACGGGCTATTGGCTGGAACTGCTGGCCGAAGCGGGCATCGTCAAGGCGCACTTGTTGGCAGACCTGCAACGCGAGGCGAACGAACTGACGGCAATTCTGGTCACCAGTGTCAAAACACTCAAAGCGAGGCAGCAATGACAGGTAATTCAGCATTCAGCACTCATCATTCATCATTGCAAAAACTGGAAAACCGCCTGGTCCTGCTGGCCTGGCTGAACCATCTTTTGGGGTACGAGAAGAACAGAGATTTGCTGGCCGATTGCAAGGAGGTAGAAGAGGGCTACCGATCCGATGGCCATAGCCATCTCTACCACCATTTGCTGGCCCGCGGCAGTAAAGTAAAAATTCCCGAAGAGGATCTGGCCCGTTATGATGAAAACATCCGCCAACATTTGGAGAAGATCAACCGCAACCGCACCGAACCCATCACCCTGCGCTACTTCCAGCACCTGGCCGCGCTCTACACCGAGATCTTTCTCGATCGCCTTTTCCATAGCAAGGCGCAACTGCTGGCCGGCCTGAACGGATTTGTGCGCGAGTGCAACGCCCGGCGTCTGCCGGGGGAGCCGCAGGATGAACCCTTCACCGAGGACGACCTGACCAAGCTGGCCTACTGGATGGCGACCGGCAGCGGCAAGACGCTCATCCTGCACCTGAACTACTACCAGTTTCTGCACTACGGTACGGGCGAGTCGGCGACTCGCCCCCCGCTGGACAACATCCTGCTCATCACGCCCAACGAGGGGCTGAGCGAGCAGCACCTGGCCGAACTGGCGCTTTCCGGCATCCCGGCGCGACGCTTCGACCTGAACCGCAGCAGCCTGTTTGGACGGCGCAACGAAGTACAGGTTATCGAAATCACCAAACTGGTGGAGCAGAAACGGGGCGGCGGCGTCAGCGTGCCCGTGGAAGCCTTCGAGGGACGCAATCTCATCTTTGTGGACGAGGGGCACAAAGGCTCCGGCGGCCAGGTCTGGCGCGGTTACCGCGACGCCCTGGGCGCGACCGGCTTCACCTTCGAGTACAGCGCCACCTTCGGGCAGGCCCTTTCAGCGGCGCGCAACGACCCCCTCACAGCCGAGTACGGCAAGGCCATTGTCTTCGACTACTCCTACCGTTACTTCTACGGCGACGGCTTTGGCAAGGATTTTCGCATCCTCAATCTCAGAGACGAAACCTACGCCGAACAGACCGACACCTTGCTTCTGGGCAACCTGCTTTCGTTCTACGAACAGGTGCGGCTTTACGAGGAGCAAAAGGACGCCCTGCGGCCCTATAATCTGGAAAAGCCGCTGTGGGTGTTTGTTGGCAGCACGGTCAACGCGGTCTACACCGAGAATAAAAAGCCGCGCAGCGACGTGCTGACCGTGGTGCGTTTCCTGCACCGCGTCTTACAAAACCGCGCCTGGACAGTCAAGGCCATCCAAAGCGTTCTGAACGGCAAGACGGGCCTGGTTTCGCCCGACGGGCAGGATATATTTGCCGGACGCTTTCCCCTCCTGCGCGAGAAAGGGGCAACACCTGCCGCCATCTATGATGACATTTTGCAGCGCCTCTTCCACGCCCCATCCGGCGGCGGTCTGCACCTGTGCGTGATCAAAAGCAACGCCGGTGAACTGGGCTTGAAGGCGGCCGGCGCCGAGGGATATTTTGGCCTGATCTACATCGGCGACACAGCCAAATTCAAGCAACTGGTTGAGGCCAACGCGCCCGACATTGTTCTGGAGCAGGATGCCATCAGCGGTTCACTCTTCGAGCAAGTCAACCGCCCGGATTCCGGCCTCTATGTGCTCATCGGGGCCAAGAAATTCATGGAGGGCTGGAACTCCTGGCGTGTGGCCAGCATGGGGCTGCTCAACATCGGGCGCAGCGAAGGCTCCCAGATCATCCAGCTTTTCGGGCGTGGCGTGCGGCTGAAGGGCAAAGGCCTGAGCCTCAAGCGCAGCGCCGCTCTGTCCGGCGATCATCCCAAACATCTACGCCTGCTGGAGACGCTGAACATCTTTGCCGTGCGCGCCAACTACATGGCGCAATTCCGGAATTATTTGGAACGCGAGGGGGTGGAGGTAAAGCCGCCCATCGAACTGCCGCTCTTCGTGTGGGCCAATGAGCAGTTTCTGCAACGCGGCCTGGTGGTGCCGCGCCCGCCGGAAGGGCGGGATTTTACCGGGGAAAAGACGCTTCTGCTGGAAGCCGATGCAACCCTGACCGTACAGGTGGATCTGACCGTTCGCGCCCAGGCGTTGGAAAGCACACGCACCGGCCTGCACACGGTGGAAGTGCGCAGCGGGCAGGTACGGGAGATTCCGTCCGCAAGCCTGGCGCTCATCGATTGGCAGCAGGCCTACCTCGACCTGCTGGCGTACAAAGAACGCAAGGGGCTGAAGAACCTGGTCATTCGGCCGGAGACCCCGCGCGAGATCATCGCCCAAGTCCCCTGCACCGTGGTGGCGGAGGAAACCGTCCTCCGCCCACAATCGCTTGCCCATTGCGCCCGGTTACAGGACGCCATTCATCGGCTCCTCCGCCGCTACCTGGACACGTTCTATCGCACTCGCCGGGAGCAATGGGACGAGCAAACGATGGTCTATCGTCCGCTGGACAAAGGCGATCCCAACCTGGCCTTCAGACCGCAAGAAGTGCGTGAAGAAAAGGCGGCCTACGTGGTCAGAGTGCCACGTTCGGAGCAGCAATTGATCGAGGCCGTTCAAAAGTTGCTCGAGGAACAACAGCGGCTCTACGAGCAGGAAAACGCCGGCCTGCCACGCATCCATTTCGACCGGCATCTGTACCAGCCGTTGTTGGTGGGGATGGGCGACAAGGCGCAGATTGCGCCGCCGGGCTTAAACGATAACGAAGCCCGATTCGTGCGCGATCTGCGCGACTACTGGCGCGCCGAACAGGACAAATCGCTGGCCGGCAAAGAGGTCTTTTTGCTGCGTAACTTGAGCCGCGGTTATGGGATCGGCTTTTTCGAGGAACGCGGCTTTTACCCGGATTTCATCCTTTGGCTCCTGGATCGGGAAGCAAAAGCGCAGCGTATCATCTTTATCGAGCCGCACGGGATGCGGCACGCCAGGGCCTACATTCACGACGAAAAAGCCCGCCTGCATGAGCGCCTGCCGGCGCTGGCGCAGATGATTGGGAAGCGCAGCGGGCGGGATGACGTATCTTTGGACGCTTTCATCATTTCTACTACTTCCTATGACGACCTTTACAAACACTACGGTGACGGAAGCTGGACTCGGGAAACGTTTGCCAAAAAGCACATCCTTTTCTTCGAGCGCGGTCCGGCCTACGATTACATAAAGATTCTCTTGGGCAGCTAACCTGCGCTTGCACCTGACGCCGCTCCGCTGCGCTTCGCGGCGCAGGTGAAACGCAAGCCGTTAGGCGAGACGCTCGCTGCGCTCGCATCTCGCCTAATGGGCGCGAGCTGGCCAGCGAGATGGGGCGTCGGCTCGTCGCTTGCGCAACTTCGCCTCCGCCTAACATCTCGCTGGAACGGAAATCCTCGCTACGCTCGGACTTCGCTCCGCTTCGCCCC
>CAZTNL010000316.1:0-4446 GCA_964614885.1 uncultured Calditrichaceae bacterium
TCTGCACGTAAACCACCACGGAGCTTTTCGCCAAATCGACCCCGTCCGGCACGGAAAGAGAGACTTTGTCCGCACCTGAAGCGCGGACATCGAAGGCACGGACCACACTGTCGTGCTTCAGCGTCTTGCCGGAATTTTCCCCGCGCGCGACTTTCTGCGCCAGGCCGGGTTTCATGCCACCGGGGTTTTCTCGGTGATGTGCAGCATTTTGCGGACGATCTCCGTCGTCCGCCTGAAATCCACCTTGCCGCTGCCCATCTTTGGCAGTTCGGTGAGAACAACGAAATTTTTGGGGATTGCGATGTTCGGCAGCTCATCGGCCAAATGCTGGAGCACGTGCTTACGATTCAGCTTTTGTGTGGTGGCGGCTACGATTTTCGAACCCTTGCGCGCGTCCGGAATCTCCACGACGCAGCACTCGTGGCCGTCGGAGAGCATTTTCAGTAGCGCCTCCTCAACCGCCACCAGGGACACCATTTCACCGCCGATTTTCACAAAACGCTTCAGGCGGCCCGCATGCCAGAGATAACCGTCTTCGTCAAGACAACCCATGTCGCCGGTGTCGTACCATCCATTTCGAATGCGCAGAGACGTTTCTTCCAGGTCGTCGAAGTACCCTTTCATGACGCCGCCGCCTTTGACCAGAATTTTACCTACCTCCCCCGGGGCGCAGTCTTCATTCGTCTCGTAATTTCGAATGCGGACCTGAACGTTCGCCAGGGGTTTGCCGACGCTGCCGGGACGGTTGGCGCCCGGAACATTGGTAGCAATGACCGGGGATGTTTCGGTGGCGCCGTACCCTTCCAGAACCTCGACCTCGTGCTTATTGCGAAAAGCTTCGCGCAGAGCGTCGGGACATTTATCCGCGCCGCAGACGGCCAGTGAAATGGTCTTGAAATCGCCGGGCCGTGACTTTAGCACATAACCCCAAAAAAACGCCGGCGTGCCAACCATCATCGACGCCCTTTCTTCCCACACGATTTGCGAGACAATTTTAAATTCCAGCGGGTTGGCGTACGTGATTAAGGTCATGCCATGATAGAGCGGCGTCCACAAGTTGGTCGTAAGCCCGAACACATGAAAATAGGGCAGAATGGCCAGCATTCGATGAGCGCGGTTCAGCCCGAACGCGTCGGAAAAGCCTTCGATGTTCGACATGATATTTGCGTGGCTGAGCTGAACCGCCTTGGGCTCTTTTTCACTGCCGCTGGTAAACAGGATGACGGACGTCTCCTCTTCGTCTTTTCCCTTCATCAACCGGCACAGGAGTCGGGTGGGGAGCAACGCTTTGAGCGCGGCCCGGGCTTTTTCCCACACGGTCAGGTCTTCCATGATATCTTCGAGGAAAACCATGCCCGCTATTTTCGGACAGTGGATTTTTTCCAGCAGCTTTTTCGAGGTGATGACGATATCGAAATCGCATTTCTTCTGCGCGAATTCCGTGTTCTTTCGGGCCCCGGTCGAGTAGTTGATCATGACCGGTATTTTTCCCGCCATGAGGACGCCGAGCACGGAGAGGACAGCCCCGGCCGAAGTCGGCAGCAGGATGCCGACGTAGCTGCCGTTCCATTTGCTGCACCGTTTGGCCAGAATCAGCGAAGCGATCAACGCTTTTGAATATGAAACGCGGCGATCCGTGCTGCGGTCGATGACTGCGATCGCGTCGGGGTATTGTTTCGCGACCTCGATAAACTTGTGATGTAGCAGCATGGTTCCCTCGTCTCGTTTTATGGACAGACGCGAATGGCAGAAGGCAACAGAACAAAGTTACAAGAAGTCAACAAAAAAGCAAGGTCGGCGATAAAAAAGTCAATTGTGCTTGCAACTTCGCGCGCGGATTGTTTACTTTGTGTCGCTATTTTTGCAACCAACCCTCGGAGGGGAAATGCATGGTTTGAATGTATGGAATCGTTTCGCCAAGCGTGCGTCAGTCTGCATGTGCGGCGCTATTTTAGTTGCGGGATGTTCTAATCCGGAGAATACGAAGATGACCCAGGCTTTTCAGCAATTTCTCAACAAATTCGAAAGTCAGGCGCAGCCGCTCAGCAGCCAGCAGGCCGAGGCTTATTTTCAGGCTACGATTTCCGGCAAGGACGAAGACTACAAGAAATCGGAAACGCTGGAGATTCAACTGACGAAGCTCTATGCCGACAAGGCGGCCTTCCAGCAGCTCAAGAAGTACCGGGATTCCGGCGCCATCACCGACCCGACTCTAAAGCGGGAACTGGACGTGCTCTACCGCGCCTTTCTCGCCAAGCAGCTCGACGAAAAGAAGCTCGAGGAGATCATCAAGCTGCAAAGCGCGGTCGAGAAGAAGTACTCGACGTTTCGCGCCAGGGTCGGCGGGAAACAGTTTACGGACAACCAGATCGAAGAGACCCTGAAGAATTCAACCAACTCCGAAGAAGTGCGGGCGGCCTGGCTGGCCAGCAAGGAAATTGGCGGCGCCGTGGCCGATGATGTGCTGAAACTCGTGGAAATGCGCAACGCTGCCGCGCGCGAGCTCGGTTTCAAAAATTACCACGCCATGCAACTCGAACTCGGCGAACAGGACCCGCAAGCCGTGGAGAAACTCTTCGATGAGCTGGACGAGCTGACCCACGATTCCTTCGCCGAAGCCAAAGGCGAAATCGACACGTTTCTTGCCGCCCGCTTCGGCATTTCCAGAGGTCAACTTATGCCGTGGCACTACCAGAATCGCTATTTTCAGGAAGCGCCCAAAATTTACGACGTGGATCTCGATACCTACTACAAAGAGAAGGATCTGGTGGCGCTGACCCGGAACTACTACGCCGGTCTCGGCCTGCCGATCGACGATCTCGTGGCCAAGAGCGATCTGTTTGAGAAGGAAGGCAAATACCAGCACGCCTACTGCATCGATATTAACCGCGAGGGCGATGTGCGGGTCGTCTGCAACGTCAAACCGAACGCCAACTGGATGAACACGATGCTGCACGAGTTCGGCCACGCGGTTTACGACAAGTTCCAAGATCCGGCCACGCCGTGGACAATCCGCGAGCCGGCGCATACGTTTACCACCGAAGCCATCGCCATGCTCTTCGGCCGTTTTGCCTCAAATGCGGCCTGGATGCATGATGTCGTTGGTATTACCAGCGAGGAACAAAAGAAGATCGCTGAAGCGAGCTTCAAAACGTTGCGTTTGGAGCAGCTCGTTTTCAGCCGCTGGGTGCAGGTGATGTATCGCTTCGAAAAGGCGATGTACGAGGATCCGCATCAGGACCTCAATTCGCTCTGGTGGGATCTGGTCGAGAAATACCAGATGCTGCGCCGGCCGGAAGGCAGAAACGCGCCGGACTGGGCGTCGAAAATTCACGTGGCGCTCTATCCTGCCTACTACCACAACTACATGATGGGTGAGCTGCTCGCTTCGCAGCTCTACTACACAATTTCTGAGAAGGTCCTGAAGACAAAGGACGGCCGCGACGAGAGCTTCGCCAACGACAAGGCCGTGGGCGAGTATCTGATTGAGCACATTTTCAAGCCGGGAAACCGGTACTCCTGGGACGAGATGATCGAAAAGGCCACCGGCGAGAAACTCACGGCCAGGTATTTCGCCCGGCAGTTCGTGGGGTGAGCCGCGGGCCAGGGCAGCGCTAAGTTGAAGAAGCATTGGCCACGGAGGTTCAGAGTACACAGAGCCTTGTTTCTGAGAGTTTTGAGAATACACGCACGTTCTCTAAGTTATTATTTATCAGTGCCATCTGTGTCTCTGCGGTGTCATTTGTGAACTATTTAGCCGGGCTAAACAGCGGAGAGCATTCCTATGTCGCAGACAGCCGTCGAAAAAATTGCGCAGAGATTTGCCGTCGACCTCGATGACGGGCAGGAAGTCCACGCAGGAGACTATCTTTCAATCCGTCCGGCGCATGTGATGACGCACGACAACTCGGGCGCGGTCATCCCGAAATTCCTGAGCATCGGCGCCACGAAAATCGCCGATCCGCGCCAGGTCGTGTTCACGCTGGACCACGACATTCAGAACGTGACGGAAAAAAACCTGGAAAAATACGCCGGAATCGAGGCGTTTGCCCGCAAGAAAGGCATCGACTTCTACCCGGCGGGCCGTGGCATCGGCCATCAGATCATGGTGGAAGAGGGGTACGCCTGGCCGGGCGCGATGGCGGTCGCCTCCGACAGCCACTCGAACATGTACGGCGGTATCGGCTGCCTCGGCACGCCTGTCGTCCGCACCGACGCCGCGGCCCTCTGGGCGACCGGTCGCACCTGGTGGCAAGTCCCACCGATCGCCAGGGTGTTGCTGACCGGAAAACTCCGGCCCGGCGTCACCGGCAAGGACGTCATCATCACCCTGTGCGGCGTTTTCAATCACGACGAGGCGCTCAACCACATCGTTGAATTTTCCGGCGACGGTGTACACGCCCTCAGCCTCGATGAGCGCCTGACCATCGCCAACATGACGACCGA
>CAZTNL010000317.1:0-4446 GCA_964614885.1 uncultured Calditrichaceae bacterium
ACGGTCTATTTTATCTGACCCAAATTGTGAGGAGCAATAATGAAAACATCCGTGGAACTCAAAGCCGATATGCTCAAGGCCATTGCGCACCCGAATCGCATCCGCATTCTCGATGCTTTACGCTGCGATGAAACCTGCAACTGCGAACTCGGCCCGGAGCTGCATCTGGAACAGTCGAATCTCTCACGCCATCTGGCCGTGCTGGTGCGGGCCGGTGTGATTCAACCAAGAAAAGAGGGCGTGAAGACCTTCTACCGCGTTGTCGATCAGCGGGTCTTTCAAATTCTCGACCTCGCGCGCGACATCGTGGTGAAACAGGTCGAGCACCAGATGCTGGCGGTAAAAATATAACGGGCAAATATTTTTTTGATAATTTAATGAGTACTTGTGCATCGTTTCATTTTAGCATGCATCTAATCCTTAGAAGCAGAAATTGAGACGCTTGACATAATTAAGAATATGAAGGGAGAGTTTGCTCATGTTGCACGGAGTCGTTCTTTTCGTTAGCCTGGCGGCGCAGATGGCAGCCGCAAACCTGGGCCACACTTTGCACCAGGTAGAGACGCACGCCCCGGCTTTGAAAGCAGCGCAAGCCAACGTAGAGGTCTTCAAGGCCAAACGCGGCGTGGCGCGCAGCCGTTTCCTGGGCGAAGCCGATGTTTTCGCCCACAGCTTGCATTTCAACGATAACCGCCTGACCCGGGCCATCTCACCACCGATCAGCCTGTCGGCGCTGACATCCGACGACAATCAGATCGGCTACGGCGGCGGCGTGCAATTGCCGCTAGATGTTAATGGCCGTTTGCGCAACAGCTTTCATGCCGCCACGCACCAGACCAAAGCCGCGGCAGCTAACGCGGAAAATGTCCGCCTCTTCTTGCTGAATCAAGCCGCGCGCCTCTACCGCGGCCTGGAGCAGATTGCTGGACAGCGCACGGCACTGCTCAAACAAGCGGAAGCGCTGCAAGGTCACATCAAAGTGGCAACGACCGCCATCGAAGTCGGCCGCATCGCAGCGGTGGAACGCTTGCGATTGGTCGCTGAATTGAAAGTGGTCGAAGGCCGGCTGGCCGGTCTCGACGGCGTCGAAGCGGGGCTGCGCGCCCGTCTGGCCTCCCTGCTGGAACAGCAGACATTTGTCGACTCGGTGCCCGCGGCCACCCTGGAGCCGACTTTCCTGGCAACGCTCGCGGATTCCATCAGGCGCCGTCCGGATGTGCAGGCAGCTCGGGAATTGGAGCATGCCGCGCACTCCGGCGTCAAAGCGGCCTGGGCCGCCTACTTCCCGGACTTCTTCGCCAGTTTTACCTGGCTGCAAAATCAAGGCTACAACGGCAGCGGCGCCAACGATGCGACCTGGCAGGTTGCCGTTCAGGCCCGGTTGCCGCTTTGGACGGGCGGCAGGCGGCAGGCGCAAATCGGCGAGGCAAAATCGAGGCGCCGTGCGGCGCAATATCAGATGGCTGCAGTCAGGGAAAACGCCCTGGCAGAAATCGCTGCAGCCAGAGGAGCGTGGTCCGCGGCCAGGGCACAGTATCTGGCGGCGCAAAGCGCGGTCGCGGCAGCAGCGGAAGTAACGCGCATTCAGACCGACCGCTTCGACCAGGGGCGTCTCTCCTCAACCGACCTGGTGGACGCCGAAGCCAGCCTTGCCGGCGCGCGCTCCGAGCTGGCTTCATCCCTGGCCCGCTGGTGGCAGGCCGACGATGCGCTCAGACTGGCCGTGGGCTTGCCGCCGGCAGCCTACGACAGCTACGACGCGACCAGAGAACAGCAGTAAAGAACATGTGAAAACATTGATTCGATTCCAAAACTAAGGAGTGAGTGATGAATTCGAAAAACAGCAAAACGCACGGACGCCTCTCGTTGGGGCTGGCCGCAGCCGTGGTTGTAGTCTTGATTCTGATGGTGGTGGTGCGAGTCCGACAGGTTCGGCACATTCCCCGGCAGAACCTGGCGCCCTGGGCGCTCAACAGCGCTGTGGTCAAGACCGGTCGCGTGACGCGCGGTTTTCCTGTGCTCGCGACCGTGACCACGAAAGGCGAGGTCACGATCACCGGCCAGATTTCAGGCACGGTCCTGAAAATGGGCCCGCGCGAAGGCGTAGCAGTCAAGGCCGGTGAGTTCCTTGCCGCCATCGACGCGCGCGAAATCGAGGACAACATCGCAGGGCTGCAGGCAAAGCTGGCCGCGGCAAAAGCCGAATACGTCCGGCACAAGAATGAACTAGCGCGCGAGGAGAAACTTTTCGCGGAAGGCGGCAGCAGCGAAACGGCGCTTGAGACACACCGAACCGCGGCGGTTGCGGCTCAGAACAACGCCCGTGCCCTGGAGCGACAGATCTCGGCTTTGAAGGTTCGCGCGGGATACGGCAAGGTGGTCGCGCCGGCGGACGGCGTCATCGCCGCCAGGCTGCGCGAGCCGGGCGATGTCTGCCTGCCCGGTCACCCTCTCTACCGGATGACCGTATCCAAGGGTGCACGTGTTCGTGTGAAACTGCCACAATCCATTATAGAACAAATCTCACCCGGAGCGTCCCTTGAATTACAGCATGGCAATGAGACCCTTGCCGTGAAGCTCAATCGCATTTATCCATCGGTCGACGCACTGGCGCTTGGCGCCGCCGAGGCCGACCTGGCGACACCGCCGTTTGGTCTGGCCAGCGGCGCCCGCGTAACCGGGCGGGTTATCCTTGCGGAACGCACCCAGGCGCTGCAGGTGCCCCCGGACACCATCATCACCGGCGAAGAAACGCATGAATCGAAAGTGTTCAAAATCATTCGGAAGGATGGTGACGACTTCCTGGAAGTCGTTCCCGTGAGCCTAGAGCTCGTCGGCAAGAACAGCGTGGCGGTCGCGGGCGAGCTTGCGGCCGGCGACCGGGTCGTGGTTGCCCACGAGAGTGTTCTCCTCAAACTACAAGACGGCGATCCGGTCGTCGTAAACCAAGGAGGCACGCTATGAACTTCATCGAACGCATGTTGCGGCAGCCGTACGCGATCCTGTCGATCACGCTGGTAACGGTGTTGGCCGGCATCATCGCCTACAACACGTTGCCCATGAATCTCTTCCCAGACACCAACCGGCCGGTGGTTTCCGTGGTGACACAGTGGCCGGGGGCCGCGGCCAACGACGTGGCCACGGACGTGACCCATCCCATCGAAGTGCGCCTATCAGCGATCGACGGCGTGCGGCGGGTGACCTCCACCTCACGTGACCAGGTCTCGGCCGTCCAGGTCGAGTTCGAGTACGGAAACAACATCGACGAGGCCGCCACCAAGGTCTCCACCCAGCCTCCGCGCGTGCGGGGCATGTTGCCGCAGGGCATCCGGGAACCGCTCATCTTCAGAATCACCGACGCCGCCCGGCCGCTGATGGTGCTGGCCGTGACCACGGCAAAGGGCTACGGCTTGCAGTCGAGTCAGATCAGGCGCATTGCGGAGAACCCGCTGCGCGACGCCCTGCTCAACATCCCGGGCGTGGCCGAGGCCGAAATCTTCGGCGGTGACGTGCGCCAGGTCGCTGTCGATTTAGACCGGGACAAGCTGCAAGCGCATGGCCTCTCCGTTGGCCAAGTGGCCATGGCTTTGAAAAACTCGAATATTTCGACGCCGGCTGGTCTGGTTTACCGGCATGGCAACAGATATTTGCTGACAACCCAGACTTTGGCCCAGGGCCCGGAAGACCTGGCCCAAATCCTGGCGCCGCTGCCCAAAGGCGAATATGTTCGAGTTGGGGATTTGGGAAAGGTAAACTGGGGAAGAGCGGACAAAACCTCCCTTTATCGCGGCAATGGCCAGGCCGCGGTGGCTGTTTCGCTCCTGCGCGGCGAAAAAGGACACGCGCGGGAAATCATCGCCGACATCAGTGCCCACCTGCCCGACATTGAAAAACAGTTCCCCATGCTGCACATTGAGCAGTCGGACACACAAGGCACGCTTATCGATTTGACCGTTGAAAATATGCTCGGCGCGTTGCGCGACGCGGTTATCATGACGATTATCGTCATTCTACTCTTTCTGGGCGACACACGCGCGGCCTTTATTACGGCATTGTCGCTGCCCTTTACCTACCTGCTTACGTTTGCCGTACTTAAGGGGCTGGGCTACGAATTCAACATGGTGACGCTTACGGCCGTCATCATCGCCGTCGGCTTGCTGGCCGATGACGCCATCGTCGTCATCGAAAACATCGAGCGCACCATTCGCGAAACCGGCGACAGCAGCATCAAAGCCGCGGCACGCGGCACGCGCGAGATTTTTCTGGCGGCCACATCGGGCACGGTGAGTGTCATCGTGGTGCTGGTGCCGATCATGTTTATCGGTGGCTACGTGCAGACCGTGCTGCGCCCGCTGACCATCACGCTGTCCGTGGCGCTGCTCGCCTCGCTCATCGTGTCGATCACCATCATTCCACTGCTGGTGCCTTACCTGCTCAAACCAGGCC
>CAZTNL010000318.1:0-4416 GCA_964614885.1 uncultured Calditrichaceae bacterium
CGCCGCAGGTGGGCGGCCCGATGGAGGCTCCGGCCTCGTGAAAGATCTCGGTCAGGCCTTCCTGCAGCATCTGGTGGTAGATGCTTTCGGTGGCCGGCACCACCACCATACGCGTCGTCTTGTTGACTTTCTTGCCCTTGATCACGCCGGCGGCAATTCGCATGTCCTCGATGCGGCCGTTCGTGCAGGAACCGATGTAGACCTGGTCCACGTGCACCGGTTCTGTTTCCGAAACACCGACAACATTGCCAGGCAGATGCGGTTGCGCAATCATCGGTTGCATGTCGCTGACATCATAGTTCAGTTCCTGGCAGTATTGCGCATCCGCATCCGGTTCGAAAAACATCCATTCCTGCGCCGGCTTCTTGGCCCGGCCGGTCAGAAATGTCCGCGTCTTCTCATCCGGAATAACGACG
Organism: uncultured Calditrichaceae bacterium; assembly: GCA_964614885.1. Taxonomy (GTDB): domain Bacteria; phylum Zhuqueibacterota; class Zhuqueibacteria; order Oceanimicrobiales; family Oceanimicrobiaceae; genus JAJDAG01. Next base: position 417 of record CAZTNL010000318.1, read on the forward strand.
CCGTTTTTACCGCCGCATTCGATGGTCATGTTGGCGAAGACAAACCGGTCATACATCGGCATGTTGGCGATGGTCTCGCCGCCGAACTCGAGTGCCTTGTATGTGCCCCCTTCTATCCCGAGATCGCGGCATACCAGCAGCATCATATCTTTTGCGGCTACCCACTCCGGCAGCTTGCCGCTGAAACGAATCTTTATCGACTCGGGGACGCGCAGCCAGGTTTCACCGAGTACCCAGGCCGCAGCCATATCGGTGCTGCCGACGCCGGTGGCAAAGCAGCCCAGGGCGCCGTAGGTCGTGCTGTGAGAATCGGCGCCGAGCACCACGTCACCGGGATGAATGAGGCCTTGCTCCGGCAGAAGTTGGTGAGAAATGCCGGAGCGTCCCACCTCGAAGTAGTGCTCAATTTCCTGCTCGCGGGCAAAAGTGCGCATCATCTTGGAGAACTCTGCCGACTTGATGTCTTTGGCGGGCACCAGATGATCGTGCACAAGGGGAATTTTGCCGGTGTCAAAAACTTTCTCGGCGCCCATATCTTCAAAGACTTTTATTGTAAGCGGCGACGAAATATCTGTGGCCATCGCGATGTCGATCTTGGCGATAATCAGGTCACCGGGGGTTACTTTGCTCATCCCGGCCCGGTTCGCCAGAATTTTCTCAGTCAGCGTCATTCCCATAGTCAGCCTTTATGGTTTATCTGTTGCGTAGAAGTCTGTCGAAAAATCGCATGAGTATAGGGAAAATTTGAGTGAATTTCAAGTGCTATTTTCCCGGCCGATACGGGCAGAGGCGGTCTCCATGCGGGAGCCCGGGCAATCTGAGCCGCGGGCCGGTCAATACTGTGGCAGGTTGCGACGGATTTCCGAAAGATGGTGTGCGGAAAAAAAAGAGCAGGTTAGTCAGCGGCGCTGGGTTCCGCCTCCTGATTGGGACAGGTCGCGCAACTGGAACCGCTGAGATCAAATCCACCGAACGAGTCGCCGCAACAACACGAATCGCCTTTCTTATATCTGCCGAAGTGGAGCATCAGCGCCATGAAAACAAATCCGACCGCAAAAAAACCGAAGGCAACGATATATTGGGTCATTTTCTGCCCTTTAGTTTGCCGCGCCTGCAAAAATACGTTCAAAGGCAGGCGTCTTCTTCTCGATGAATCCTGTTCCGCTTCTAACAATCATAAACGCGGCAAGTTCCTTTTTGACGGCGAAGTCGTAACCGGCCTCGGGTCCGAGCACATCCAGGGCCGTGGCCAGTCCGTCGGCAAGCATGCACGATTTCTGCACGACGGTCACGGACGCCAGCTTATGCGTGATCGGACGGCCTGTGCGCGGATCGATCGTGTGCGAATAGCGCTGTCCGTCCTCTTCAAAATAGTTAAAATAATCACCGGAAGTGGCGACGGCCATATCGGTGAGCGGAAGAATCTTCTGAATGCCGGCCGGCGCATCCGGCGTCTCGACACCGATTTGCCAGGGACGACCTTCGGGTGCGAGACCACGCGCAACCACTTCCCCACCGATCTCAACCATGAAATTGCGCAGATCGAGACTATCGAGATATCCCGCGACCTGATCGACGCCGAACCCTTTCGCTATCGCCGAAAGGTCGCAGTAAATATCGGGGCGCAATTTTTTCACCGCCGGTGGCGACTGCCGCACCACCACGTTCTGATACCCGACCGCGGCTTTTCGTTCCGCTATTTCATCCTCACGTGGAATGGTCCGCGGACGATTCTCAGGTCCGAACCCCCAGAGATTCACCAGCGGCCCCACGGTGAAATCGAAAGCGCCGCCGGAGAGTTCACTGATCTGAATCGCGGTAGCCAGCACGGAGGCAAACTCCGGCGAAATCGGCGTCCATTCGAGGCGGGTAGAGCGGTTGAAGCGGGAAATTTCGGAGCCGGGCTGGTAGGTGGACATCTGGTGGTTCACCCGCCTGAGCACCCGATTGATCGCCGTGTCGAGCGCTGCCTGGGACATAGCCTCTCCGGCTGGCACGGGGGCAACGACTTTCACGGAAAAGGTCGTGCCCATAGTGTGGCCACGAATTTCAATGAGCCTGTTCTGCCGGTTGCAGCCGGCAACCAGCAACAGGCAGAGCCACAGCAGAAAAAACCGTGCGCCGCGATTCAAAACGTCACCGGGTTCAAGCGACTCACGACTTCTTCTTTTTCCACTTCCAGTTCTCGTAAAATTCCCAACTGACGATAGCGTTGAGTTTGTCCAACTCTTCGGTCTTCTCCTCCAGGCTGGCGCGCATGACATCGCCCACGGAGAGGATGCCAATATATTTCCCATCTTTTTCAACCAGCAAATGCCGCAGGCGGCGGCCGAGGAAATTGTCCTCGAGATGGTAAATGGTGGCATCGTATGAAGTGGAAACCAGGTCGGTCGTCATATAGTCTCTGATTCGCGCCGCCTTCGCATCGAAGTCGGGCTGAACCACGTTGCGCATCAGATCGCGCTCGGTCCAGATGCCGACAATATCATCATTTTCTTTTACCAGGATAGCGCCGATGCGGCTGGCAAGCATGGTTTCGAGTGCGTCGTGAATGGTGGCGTCCGGGGCGATGCAAATCATATCGCCTTCTTTCACCATCAACATTTCCTCAGCGGTTTTCATGGACCCTCCTTAATGAGTTGTGGACCTCGGCGGCAGCCGGGGTTGGCATCATTCCCCTTTCCGAAAGACGGATGCCTGGCCTGCTGCCGCCGAAATCATTTTTATTCAGACGTTCCGGACCGGCCCGGTTGCAGCTCAGGGCGCACCGGTTGGTCCTTTTCGCACGTCCAGGCTGGTTAGGCACCAAAGTTGTCGTACATGATGCTTTCCGGCTCTACGCCCAGGTCGTCCAGCATCTTGGTCACGGCAGCGGTCATCATGGGCGGCCCGCAGAGGTAGTATTCGCAATCTTCCGGAGCGGGATGATCCTTCAGGTAGTTGTCGTACAAGACCTGATGAATGAAGCCGGTGTAGCCGGTCCAGTTGTCTTCCGGCAGGGGCTCGGAAAGAGCGACGTGCCAGGAGAAATTCGGATGCTCTTTAACCAGCGAATCGAAATCATCGACATAAAACATCTCGCGATAGCTTCTGGCGCCATACCAGTAGCTGATCTTTCGGTTCGAGTTGAGACGCTTGAGCTGGTCGAAGATGTGAGACCGCATCGGCGCCATACCCGCGCCGCCGCCGACAAACACCATCTCGTTTTCGGTTTCCTTGGCAAAAAATTCTCCGTACGGTCCGGAAATTGTCACCTTATCGCCCGGTTTCAAGTTGAAAATGAAAGACGACATCTGGCCCGGCGGCAGATCCGGCATTCGCGGCGGCGGCGAAGCCACACGCACGTTCAGCATGATGATGCCTTCTTCTTCGGGGTAGTTTGCCATCGAGTAGGCTCGGACGATCGGTTCGTTCACCTTGGAGACATAGCGCCACAAATTGAACTTGTCCCAGTCTCCGCGATACTCATCCTCGACGTCGAACTCTGTGTATTTGACCACATGCGGCGGCGCTTCTATCTGAATGTAGCCTCCTGCCCGGAAGTCGACATTCTCGCCCGCCGGCAGCTCCAGCACCAGCTCTTTGATGAAGGTCGCCACGTTTCTGTTGGAGCGAACCGTACACTCCCATTTTTTGATATCAAACACCTCGGCCGGCACTTCGATCCGCAGATCCCCTTTGACCGGCACCTGGCAGGAGAGGCGATATTTCTCGCGAATCTGCCGCCGGTTGAGCTTGGAAGTCTCGGTCGGCAGAACATCGCCGCCGCCTTCTTTGACGATGACCCGGCACTCTCCACATGTACCACCGCCACCACAAGCCGAGGGGACGAAAACTTTCTGGCCTGCCAGAGTGTTGAGCAGCTTACCGCCGAGCGGTACCCGCAGAGTGTGATTCGGATCGTCGTTGATCGTGATACGGGCATCGCCGGTGGCGACCAACTTGGATTTCGCAACCAGAATAACCGCAACCAGGGCCAAAACGATCAGCGTGAACATCA
>CAZTNL010000319.1:0-3107 GCA_964614885.1 uncultured Calditrichaceae bacterium
GTGAACAGTTTCTCTAAGTTTTTGTTTCTCTGTGTTCTCTGCGCCTCTGTGGCCATCATTTCTCAGGCTGTTTGCATCCGTTTCAGTACCCGCAGCGCGCCCGGGGCGTTCATGGGAATCATGTAGCTGCGCCAGACTTCCTGGCCGCTGGGGTCGAAGATGATGTAGGTGGAATTTAGCGGTATCGAGAAGCGCTCCATGACGGCCTTCGCATGCGGCGCGCTGATATCCACGCGAATGAAATTGATGTCGCTGCCTGCCTTTTTTTCTACCCATTGCACGATGGGATTGCTCTTCACGCAGCCTATTCAGTAGTTGGAGAAGACGTTGAGAAGGGTCGGTTTGCCGTTGCCGATGGCGGCAAAGACATCCTCCGCGGTTTGCACCGTGGATTTGCCCGGGCGCAGCCAAAGCCAGACGCCGGCGAAAATGACCAGGGCCAGCAGGGGCAAGGTCAGCCGGTTTCCTGCAAGCGACTCTGCCCAGTCAGCCATAAAAAGATAGGCGACGGCGGCGAGCCCGATGAGTGGGTAGGAGAAACGTCGAATCGGTTTGTAGATGTCGATGAGCTTCAAGATTTCCTCCGAAACTAGTGATTCGCCCGGCGGCGAGATTGTGCGGAGAACAGGCTAGCCGCGCTCGCGCCTTTCGGTGAAGAAACGTTCTATTTCGGCCAGAGGCAAGGTGTTGAGCACATTCGTTTTTTCCAGCCAGCCCTTGCGGGCAATGCCGACACCGTAGCGCATGTCGGCCAGCCCTTCCACGCTGTGCGCGTCCGGGTTGATGCTGATCATCACCCCACGTTCTTTGGCGTATTTGCCATAGCGCCAGTCGATGTCGAAGCGGTGCGGGTTGGCGTTGAGCTCGATGGCGACGCCCTTTTCAGCGGCGGCGTCCAGGAGCCGGTGCATGTCGAGCGGCAGCCCTTCCCGGCCAAGGAGCAGTCGCCCGGTCGGGTGGCCGATGATGTTCACGTAGCGGTTGCGGATCGCGTTGAGCAAGCGGTTGTTGGCGTCTTCGGCGGACATGCGCAGGTTGCTGTGCACCGAGGCGACGACAAAATCGAAGGTGGCCAGCACCTCCTCATCGTAGTCGAGGGAGCCGTCGTTGAGAATGTCGCATTCGGTGCCTTTCAGGATCTTGAAATCGCTGAACTGCCGGTTGAGCTCATCGACCACGGCGTGCTGTTCTTTCACCCGTTCCGGTTGCAGCCCGCGGGCGTATACGGCAACCTGGCTGTGGTCGCACAGGCCGAAGTATTCGCACCCCATCGCTTTGACCGCGTTGGCCATTTCCGCCACGGTGTTGGCGCCGTCGCTGAAGGTGGAGTGGCAGTGCAGGATGCCGCGAATATCCTCCGGCTCGATGAGTCGTGGAATCCTGTTTTCCGCGGCGGCTTCGATCTCTCCCTGGTCTTCGCGCAGTTCGGGCGGAATATAAGCCAACCCGAGTGCGGCATAGAGTTCTGTCTCGTCTTTGCAGGCGATAAGCTCGTCCTCTCCGCGGAAAAGACCGTGCTCGCTGACTTTCATGCCGCGTTTTTTGGCCCGGCCACGAAGGGCAGTGTTGTGCTCGGCAGAGCCGGTAAAATGGTGCAGGATATAGGGAAACTTCCCGTCCGGCATCAGCCGCAGGTCCGCGCTTATGCCCTGCTCCAGGGTGACGCTGGATTTCGTCGAGCCCTGGCCGGTGATCGCTTCGACGCCGGGCAGCGAGACAAAGAAGCGCATGACCTCGTCCACGTCTTCGGGCGCGACGCTGGCGACGATGTCGATGTCCTTGATGGTTTCCTTCTTCCGGCGCAGGCTGCCCGCGATTTCGGCGCGGAGCACTTTCGGGTGGTTCTGCAGGCTCTGCAGCAGCGTGACCGCGGCGGTCTCTGCCTGGTGGAAAAGATGTCGGTCCCGGTGTTTTTTCAGAAACTCGATGCCCTGCAGAATCTTCTCCTGCGTCTTGGCGCCGAATCCCTCCAGATCGAGCAGCCGGTTTTCACGGCAGGCATATTCGAGCTCGCCCACGCTCTGGATGCCGAGCGCTTCATGCACCTTCCTGACTTTTTTCGGTCCAAAGCCGGGAATGGCAGTCATTTCGACCAGACCCTGCGGCACCGACGCTTTGAGTTCCTCATAGTAATCGAGTTTGCCGGTGGTGACGAGTATCGTGATCTTTTCCACCAGAACCGAGCCGATGCCCTTGAGGTTGCCCAGTTCGCCCGAGGCAACGAGTTGCTCCGGGTCGGCGCTCTGCGACAGAATGGTCCGCGCCGCCATCATGTAAGCGCGGCTCTTGAACGGGTTCTCACCCTTGATTTCCATCAGGGTGCTGATTTCGTTGAGGATTCGGCTGAGATCTTTTTTGCTGATGCTCATCTTATTTGTCAGCGGGTTCGGTTTGAGGAAATTGATCGACCGGGTGCAGCAGTATAGTCAGCCGGCCAGACAAAAACAAGGGAATTGTCGTGGCACTTCCCGCTACAGCTCCGCCTCAAATCCCATGACCCAGCGGAAGCGCAGCCGGTTTTCACCCGGCAGCGGCTCGTTGACCCAGAGGGGAAAGTCGAACCGCAGCGCCAGGTTGCGGCCGCCGGTAAAGAGGGTGTACCATTCGTCCGGCAGACGGGCGTTCAGCCGCACGGCCAGGCCGGCGTCGGCAAAAAAGCGGCCGCCGGCATCGTCGAAATCGAGGGTCGCCATATCGAGGAAAGCGGCGAGGGTGGTGTTGCTGCGCGCGCTCAGCCGCGGCAGGAAACGGGGCGCGGCCATTCTGCCCTCCAGATTGAGCGCCAGGATGGTCTTGCCGGAGATGGGATTGTTGTAGTATCCGCGGACATTGCCTCCGCCGGGGAGATGGTAGTGCACCTCTTCCGGGAGAGCGCCATCGCTGCGCAGGTAGAAGCGGTTAAAGCGGGCGCGCGGATTGGCGCCGTCGATGTAGATTCGTTCCTGGGCCGGCACTGAATCGTGGCTGATCGCCTTGCCGTAGAGCCGCACAAACAATCCCTGTTGCGGATTGGGCCACCAGAGTTTGAATTCTGAAAAGATGCTGGAGAAGGTGAAGTCGCTGTCCCAGTCTTTTTGCACGGTATCGAAACCGAGCGTGAGGCTCGA
>CAZTNL010000319.1:3207-4413 GCA_964614885.1 uncultured Calditrichaceae bacterium
GCGCCCAGCGATTTGATCGGATTGGAGTACTTGAAGCGCACATCGAGTTCGCGCGAGTTCGAGCCGTACCAGAGTCCGAGCTCGGTGTTGCGGTACGCTCCGAGCCGGCTGCGCAACCGGCCGCCGAAACGCAGCTCATCGACACGATTGTACCAGCCACTTGGCCGCCAGGTAATGAGATAGGCGCCTCGCCGCGATTGCAGGCCGGGGTATTCGAAGTGCGCGTCTCCGGTCAGGCCGCCGTTGTTGGCGCGGCGGTCGTCGAGGATGCGGTCGTCCGGATCGAGAACGACCTTTCCCGGCTTTGCCTGCGACACGAAGGTCAGCCGGCCGATTTTTTCGATCCCGTCCCAGCGTTTTTTCTGCGCTCCGCCCGCAGCGACAACCTGCACCTCTACCGGCATGATACCGTCGCCGTTGCGCACGACCGTCACATCGGTTTGCCAGCCCTTTCCGGTTTTTCGCTTTTGCACCTTGCTGAGGGCGTAGTCGACCCTGGGCGTCCGGTGCAGCCACTCTTCGAACAGCCAGCCGAGCTCGCGGCCGCTGACCTCTTCGCACACTGCCCGGAACCGCGCTTCATTGACGTGTTTGAATTTCCAGCGGTCGAAATAGGTCCGGCAGATGCGGTCGAAGGTCGAGTCGCCGACGACGTACCGGACCATGTCGTAGAAAAAGGCCGCCTTGGTATAGACATTGCGAAAATAGGTGAACTGTTCGGCAAACGTCTCAGAGGGTTTGGAGATCGGTTCGTCATGGCCGCTGTCCATGAAAGCCAGAAGCGCTCTCCTGGCGGCTTCCCGCTTGCTTTGCCCGGGCCGGTGTCTTTGCAGCCACGAGCTGTTTTTTAGGAAGTTATCGTGGTCAAAACCCCAGCGGCCATATCGCGTTTCCAGGTACCAGCGCGTTTGGAAAGTGGTGAATCCCTCGTCGAGCCACGCTTCCTTCCACTCGTTGTTGCCGAGGATGCCGTAAAAATATATATGCCCAACCTCGTGCAGGGTCAGGCTCTCGCCGGTCGAGCTGAGCATGACCAGCATCGGGTATTCCATGCCACCGCCGAGGAGTCCGTGCACGATGGTGAGCTGCGGGTAGGGGTAGCGGCCGAACTTCTCCGACAGCCAGGCCAGCGCTCTCGCGCCTCTGCGTGCGGCGGTTTTGCGCCACCGGGTTCTTGCGTTCGAGCGGTAGAGCACGTGAATCGGG
>CAZTNL010000320.1:0-3037 GCA_964614885.1 uncultured Calditrichaceae bacterium
GAATGAAAAGCTTGCCATCTTCGGCGCGAAACACAACGCCGTTCGAGGTCATGGCGCCGGCATCGGAGCCTGCGCCCGGTTCGGTCAGGGCAAAACAGGGAATTTCTTCTCCGCGGGCCAGACGCGGCAGATAGCAGTCCTTTTGTTCCTCGGTGCCGTAGTGGATGAGCAGCTCCGCCGGTCCCAGGGAATTCGGTACCATAACGGTCGTGCCCAGCGGGGCACAGCGCGACATCAGCTTGGCGACCGTAGCGCTGGTGGCGGTCGCCGAGAACCCATGGCCACCGTACTCCTTTGGAATGATCAGGCCGAAAAAGCGCTCCTTCTTGATGAACTCCCATACCTCGGGCGGCAGATCTCTCTTTTGGTACACGTCCCAATCGTTGGTCATGGCGCAGACTTCGTTCACGGGGCCGTCGAGGAAGGCCTGCTCTTCCTGGCTGAGTTCCGGATACGATTCGTCGAGGAGACGCCTGAAGTCGGGCTTGCCGGAGAAGAGCTCGGCATCGATCCAGGTCGTGCCGGCCTCGATGGCAGTTTGCTCGGTTTCCGAGATCGCCGGGAGCAGTTTCATCGCCCGGATGAGTTTCATGATGGGCGAAGAGAGAAGCAGTCTGCGCAGCGGCACGACACCGAAGACGATGCCGAACGCCGCGGTCAGGGCGAAGGCCCAAATCGGTGCGCCGAACCCGAGCAGCGCCACGCCGCCGGCCAGCAGCCAGCTCCATAGCGGCGCTCCCGTGTAGCCGAGAGAGAAGATTACAACCGCGATTCCAATCACTTTCACCAGCGGTTGCAGACCGTTAAGTCCGCCATATATCATGTCCAGGTAGTTCATCTTTTGCTCCTATTCTGCGCCCGGCCGCCAAAAGGCGGTCGGGCGCGCCTGCGCTATGCGTCTTCACACGATGGGAGTATCGCCCGTCTCCGGTTTCACAAAACCATTTCTGAGCGCGTAAGATTTCAGGAATCTTGCCAACATGCCGCGACCCCGGCTCAGGCGGGACATGACGGTGCCCTGCGGGCAGCCCAGCACCTTGGCGATCTCCTTATATTTCAGCCCGTTTACATCCGCCAGCAACACAACGATGCGGTATTCTTCAGGCAGCCGGTCGAGCGCCGCGCTGACGGTATCATCGAATACTTCTGAGTAGTCGGGAATCTCATCGAAGCGCTCTTTGTCGCTGTTGCCCTTCGGGTCCTCATCCGGCAGGACCGAGCAGGTCGTTTCAAAATCCACTCGCTGCGGTTGCCGTTTTTTCTTCTGGTATGCGGTGATAAAGCTGTTGGTAAGAATGCGGAACATCCATGCCGGGAAATTGGAACCTCTCTCAAAACGATGGAAAAAGCGATACGCTTTCAGGTAGGTGTCCTGAACCAGATCCTCCGCGTCGAGCGGGTTCCGCGTCATTTTCAACGCGGTGTTGAACAGCCTGTCCATGATGGGAAACGCCATCTCCTGGAATTCTTGCTGTGTGCTTCCATGCTTGATTCCTGCCAGTTCGCCGGCAAAAGCTGCTACTTTCATAATCCCTCCTGTCTGGTGCTCTTCGGCGCCTGTTCGGCGCCTGAGCAATTAGGGCTTCTTAGTCGAGAATGTGATCGGAGAAGCCGGAAGCGCGCAGCCGGTTTCTCATCATTGTGGAGCAGTTGAGCAGGAAGACGTTACCCGTCAGAAGCTCCTGCAGTCGCTGCATGGCCCTGCTGCTCAGGCAGGCGATCTCGCAAACCTCGAAAATCAGGTGTCTGTCGGAGCTCTGAATCAGGCGGCGCATCTCCGCCGCCCAGCTTTCCACGGTTTCATTGGGAATGTCACCTGCTATTTTCAAAATGGTGGTGGCCTCGTTTTCGAATACTTTTTTGATTCTAAACATTTGTCATCTCCTCATTGGACACCCCATGCTATTCGAAAACTGTGCCAGAAATTTCAGGAGTCCTGCAAGTATATTAAAACCAAAGCTATAGGCGCAAAAGCAATCATGCCTGCATACAGAAGCGATGGGTGCATTTCCATGAAATGTCATGGGGTACCGTGAAATATCGCGGGCTTTCAGTGTGCGGTCGGCCGTGACTGCGCCAAATCCGCGATTCAGGAGAGAGGCGTCTCCGGTTGGCCGGTCGAATGCGTTTACGGGGCCGCAGCGGTCAGGGGACGGGTGGAATCTCTTCTAAAAGTCTCAAACATGTTACTTCTTTGCGATAGTTTTGTTATATTTGTTTCCTAACATCTATCCGGAAGGCAGGTTCGTTGTGCGGCGCAAATTCTAAAACTCGGTATAACGGGGTTCAAATGGATAAGAGCAAAAAGATTCTAACCATCGAAGACGATCCAAACATCGCGGAGCTGCTTGAAATTCACCTGAAAGACCTCGGCTATGAATCGCTGCTGGCTGCAGATGGAGAGCGCGGTCTGGAGATGTTCGAGGAACAGGAATATGCCCTGGTGATCCTGGACTTGATGTTGCCGAAACTGGACGGCTTGGAAGTCTGTAAGCAGATTCGGGCGCGCAACAGGTTCACACCCATTCTGATGCTGACATCCAAATCTGAGGAGCTGGACAAGGTTCTGGGATTGGAGCTCGGGGCGGACGATTACATCACCAAGCCTTTCAGTATAAGAGAGTTGCTTGCCCGCGTCAAAGCGATTTTTCGTCGCATTGATGCGGCCGGTGAAAAAGTTGTTGAGAGCTACGCCGGTAAGGAATTGAATTTTGGCGAGTTAAAGATCAGTATCGACAAAAGGAAGGTCGTTCTGGCCGGGGTGACCGTCGAGTTGACTGCGAAGGAATTTGATTTGCTTGCCCTTTTTGCCGCGAATCCCGGTCGGGCTTACAGTCGTCAGCAGCTGCTCGATATCGTTTGGGGCTATCAATTCGATGGGTATGAACATACCGTCAATTCGCATATCAACCGGCTACGCAACAAGATCGAAAGAAATCCCTCCAGTTCCAAATACATCAAGACCGTTTGGGGAGTGGGCTACAGTTTCGTAGAACCGGAGCACCTCGAGGCATGACCAGATTCTTCAAAAGCTTTT
>CAZTNL010000320.1:3137-4401 GCA_964614885.1 uncultured Calditrichaceae bacterium
TGTGCTCAACGACGCTGGCAAGATACTAGCTTTCTTCGCCGCTCCCAAGAAAAAGGTAAAGCTGGACCACGTCGCTTTGCCGCCAATACGAAAATTCCTGACCAACTTCGATAATCTGCCGATCCTCGGCGATGATCCGCGGCACCTCGACCGGGAAAAGCCATTCTCTGCGGCCCTGCTGAAGATCGGCCCGGACGCGGACGGCTACCTCTATGTTGTCCTGGGCAGCGAGAAGTATGATACCGTCGCAAAGATGATTCAGGGAAGCTATATCATTCGTACGACGGTCGTCAGCCTGGGCGTGACCTTTGTTTTCACTTGTTTCATCGGCCTTATCCTGTTTGCGCTGTTGACCAATCGTTTACACGGCATGACTGAGATTGTGAAGAGATTTGAGAGAGGAGAGTTCAAGGACCGCATCCGAACAAGGTCGAATGATGAAATCGGACAATTGGCTGGAGCGTTTAACCGGATGGCCGACACCATTGTTGCCAACATGAGCGAGCTCAAGAAGACGGACCGGTTGCGGCGCGAACTTATCGCCAACGTCTCCCATGACCTGCGCAGCCCGCTGGCCTCGATTCAGGGGTACCTCGAAACGGTACTGATGAAAGATGCCGCACTCAATGAGGAAGAAAGGAAGAAGTATCTGCAAATTATTTACGATAACTCAGTTATGCTGAGCAAACTCGTCAGCGAGCTCTTTGAGCTGTCCAAGCTGGATGCCAAGCAAATTCAACCCAAGCCGGAAACGTTTTCGATGGCGGAGTTGGCTCAGGACGTCGTGATGAAGTTCAAACCCGAGGCGGAGGCGCTCAGAGTGAATCTGGTTGCTTCTTTGCATGAAGATCTGCTCCTGGTCACGGCCGACATCGCCCTGATCGAACGCGCGCTTTCGAATTTTATCGACAACGCTCTGCAATATACCCCGGAGAATGGAACCGTTAGAGTTGAGGTAAAGAGGGAAAGCAACAAGGTCCGGGTGACCGTGTCTGACACGGGCTTTGGCATTTCGCCTGACCAGCTGCCTTTGGTGTTTGACCGTTTCTATCGTGGAGAGAAGAGCCGCGCGCGCACATTAGGTGGAACCGGTTTGGGACTCGCGATCGCCAAACGTGTACTCGATCTGCACAACAGTGCCATTTCCATCAGCAGTGCCATAAACAAGGGCACTACCTTATCCTTTGACCTGTGCACCATGGCGGTCAGCTAGCCTGAAAAATTCATAGCCACAGAGGCTCGGAGTACACAGAGTTTTATTTAT
>CAZTNL010000321.1:0-4396 GCA_964614885.1 uncultured Calditrichaceae bacterium
AATAGAACCGGCGCGAATGTGCCACCGAGGATTGAAATCCCATTGAAAATGGAACGGGAACACGATCGCGTTCTCGTTGCCCTCGTTCTCCAGCTCGATTTCACCACCAAATGAGACATTTTCACCGAGGGTGCCACCATAAAAAACCTCAAGTTCGTGCGGAAATTCAAAAGATGACTTGACCGCTGCATCCGGCGCGTAATTGATGCGACCGATTGCCTGAACCGCGATCGGGACCGTACCTGGAATGTCGGACGGCCAAATCGCATCGGGCCAAACTCTTTTGTAGCTCTCGGCGCCGAGACTGACCGGATCCTCCTTTATGTAAGCCTCGTCGCCACCAGGATAGCGCAAGCCGTTGTTCCGGAATGCCTTGCCGAAAGCATTAAGCTTCGGGAAGGCATAGTGACAGGTTGAGCAGCTCGTTTTGTACTTGCGAGCCCAAGCCGGGATAGCATACGCGTCGTTCGCGGAAACAGCGAAAAGCCCCACGAAGAACAGGAGCGCCAGGAAAACAACGCTGATGCTTGGTAACACTGTCCTCTTCATGATAGATTCCTCCGAATCTGTTGGTAAAAAAAGGTTGAATTGCAAATCCGGCAACGGAGGTATCAAAGGGTATGCCATAAACGACAAGACGAACCGATTATAGCCTTAATTCGTGTTTTAGTAAACACTTACGTCTATTGCAAGGTTACGTCAATTTCGTTACAATTCCTTAACTGGTGCCACCTCAAAAGTGACTCACTGCCACGCGGAGGGTGGCAGCCTTGCGGTATACCCATGCGAGGGGTATGCTTGCCTGCGGCTAAGCAAAACATTTGCCCAAAGTGTTGGCGGCAGCCATTTTTTGGTAAACCTGTTGCCAGGCCGCGCAGCATTTCGTATCTTATCCACATCGACAAAAAACGGGCTTGTGTCACGCGGCACTGCCGGTTTTCATGCGAACAAAAAGCTTCTACCGCCGACGGTGGCAATGCCACCCTGAAGAGGCGCAAGAAATTATTTACGATCTCTCTGCATCCAAAGCGCTACTATTGCATCGTATGAGGTACCTGGTTTACGGAACGCATGCAGAGTGGATAAGAAAGGGTCCACGCAATGGAAGATGCACTATTGATCGGACGGCTGCAGTTTGCCTTCACCATCACGTTCCACTATTTGTTTCCCCAATTGACCATGGGATTGGGGTTGCTTATCGTTGTGCTCAAGGCGATTGCCTTGAAGAGAAAAGACGAACGCTTCAACCAAAGCGCCCGCTTTTGGGCCAAAATCTTTGCGGTCAATTTTGCGATGGGAGTCGTCACAGGGATTCCAATGGAATTTCAATTCGGCACCAACTGGGCCAGATTCTCCGCCTTTGCCGGCGGCGTCATCGGTCAAACGCTGGCGATGGAGGGTGTATTCGCCTTTTTCCTGGAGTCGAGCTTCCTTGGTCTCTTTCTCTACGGCGAAAAACGACTGGGGCCGAGGCTGCATTTTTTATCGGCGTTCATGGTGTTTGCAGGCTCCTGGCTATCCGGGTTCTTTATCATCGCCACCAACGCCTGGATGCAGCATCCGGTCGGCTATGAAATCGCTACGGACGGCTCAGTGCAACTGGCCAGCTTCCGGGCGCTGCTCACCAATCCGTGGGTTGGCTGGCAGTATGTGCACAACATGCTCGGAGCGACCATTACCGCATCGTTTGTGATGTCGGCTGTCGGGGCGTTCTATGTGCTGGGCCAACGCGACGAGGCCTTTGGCAAGATCTTTTTGCGCGTTGGTGTGGTTGCGGGTCTTGTCGCCTCCATGCTGGCCGCCTTTCCCACCGGAGACCAACAAGGTCAGAATGTCGTCAAACACCAGCCCGCAACGCTGGCGGCCATGGAGGGGCTTTTCAACACGAAAGACGGTGCGGAGCTTGTGCTGATCGGCCAGCCGGATATGCAAAACCTGAAAATCGACAACCCCCTGCACATTCCGGAACTACTGAGCTTTCTGACTCACTACCGGTGGAAAGCCCAAGTCAAGGGCCTCGACGCATTCCCCAGAGACGAATGGCCGACGAACATACCGCTGCTCTATTACAGTTATCACATTATGGTGGGTCTGGGAACGCTCTTTATCGCGATCATGTCACTGGCCGCCTTCCTGCTCTGGAGGAAGAAATTGTTCTCGTCCAATTGGATGTTGTGGATCATCATGCTCAGCTTCCCGTTCCCATACATCGCAAACACGACGGGCTGGATGACTGCGGAGCTGGGCCGCCAACCTTGGCTGGTGTATGGCCTTCTCCGAACACGGGACGGCGTCTCGCACATGGTGTCGGCAGGTAACAGCTTGTTTACGCTGATAGGCTTCATGGGAATGTACACAGTCCTTGGCCTGCTGTTCGTTTTTCTGGTTGCGCGTGAGATAAACCACGGGCCCGAGACGCAATCAGCTTAAATAGATTTTATTCCGGAAACAGTGCTGGAGCGAGAACATGGAGATCTTTTGGTTTGTCGGTTTGACGTTGATGTTAACAACCTATATCGTGCTGGATGGTTTCGACTTAGGGGCGGGCATCGTTCATCTGCTTGTCGCCAGAACAGATGAGGAGCGGCGTTCTGTGCTGCGCGCGATCGGTCCGGTCTGGGATGGGAACGAGGTCTGGCTTCTGGCCTCGGGT
Source organism: uncultured Calditrichaceae bacterium (assembly GCA_964614885.1). Lineage (GTDB taxonomy): Bacteria > Zhuqueibacterota > Zhuqueibacteria > Oceanimicrobiales > Oceanimicrobiaceae > JAJDAG01. The sequence goes on from CAZTNL010000321.1 coordinate 2,654, forward strand.
GGTGTGCTGTTCTTTGCATTCCCCGCCGTTTATGCTTCCAGCTTTAGCGGATTCTACCTGCCGTTGATGATGGTGCTTTGGTTGCTGATGCTTCGGGGGATAGGCATCGAGTTGCGCAGCCATATCGGTCATCCGATGTGGTACGCTCTCTGGGACGTGGTTTTTTCCGGGGCAAGCGCGCTGCTGGCAGTTTTCTTCGGCGCAGCCCTCGGAAACATCGTGCGCGGCGTCCCCCTGAACGCGGAGGGATATTTTTTCGAGCCCCTTTGGACAACGTTCACCGTGGTGCCTCAAGCCGGCATTCTCGACTGGTTTACCGTGCTCATGGGTCTGGTGGCGTTTGCCACTGTGCTGGTGCATGGCGCCAACTTTATCGCCATGAAAACAGAAGGCTCCGTGCAGCAGCGATGCCGCAGGCTCTCGTTCAAGGTCGGATGGCCAGTCTTGCTTTTGTCCGGAATAGCCCTGTTAGCGGCATCGCGTATTCACCCTGACATATGGGACAACTATTTCGCCCACGCTTGGGGCTGGGTCTTTCCCGCTCTGGGAGTGGCGGGTCTCCTGGGAAGCATGCTCTTCATCAGGAAAGGAAACGACTCCGCGGCCTTTCTTTCCTCATGTCTGTTTATCGTGGGAATGGGGTTCGCAACGGCGTTCGCGCTCTTCCCGGTCATTCTGCCCGCCTCCACGGGGCACCAGTATTCCCTGACGATTTATAATTCGGCGGCAGGATCGTACGGGCTGAGCGTCGGCGTCATCTGGTGGGTCAGTGGCATCATTCTGGCAGCCGGTTACTTCTCGTTTTTGTTCTACATGTTCAGGGGAAAAGTGGCTCCTCGGACAGAGAAAGGCGGGTACTGAAGTCACTGCCGCTAAGTGCGGCGGACCAGAGTTACCCGGCGGGCGCCCTGCTCAAGTGCTCGGGCCGAACGCGCTCCTGCAGATTCCGTCCGCGAAGATAGCCGCAGCGCCGCCCTTTCGCGCAAGAAGCCCGCTAACGGAATGAAGCGGAATCGATGCCGTGCTTTTTCATCAGGCGTTGAAAGCTCTGTCGCTGAATCTGCGCCTCTTTTGCGGCGCTGGTAACATTGCCCTTGTGAGCTCGCAGAAGCTCGGCGACAAATTTTTTTTCGAATGCCTCCAGCACGGTTTGTCTGGCTTCGCTGAGAACCGTGCTGGTGATGGGCAAATCAATGACCTGCTCGCGCGCGGGCCGTCGAAATTGTTCGGGAAATGCTTCCAGCGAGAGCACGTCGCCTTTCTCAACGGCCACCGCGCGCTCGATGGCGTTCTCCAACTCGCGCACATTTCCGGGAAAAGGGTAATCCAGCAGCACAGCTTCCACCTCCTCCGAGATGGCCCGAACATTCTTGTTGAGGCGGTAGTTGTACTTGGCAAGAAAGTGGTTGGCCAGAAGCGGAATATCCTCAGGGCGCTGGCGCAGAGGAGGCATGCAAAGATTGAACACATTGAGCCGGAAGAACAAGTCCTCCCGGAAATTTCCCTGGTTGATCTCCTGCTCGAGATCCCGATTCGTGGAGGAAATGAACCGCGCCTGCACTTCGATGGAGTCGTGCCCGCCGAGACGTTCGAAAACGCGTTCCTGCAACACGCGCAGCAGCTTCTGCTGCAGTTTCGGCGGCATATCCCCGATTTCATCCAGATAAATCGTACCCTGTCCGGCGACTTCGAACTTGCCGAGTTTCTGTTTATCCGCGCCGGTAAATGCGCCTTTTTCATGAC
>CAZTNL010000322.1:0-4388 GCA_964614885.1 uncultured Calditrichaceae bacterium
TCTGAAACCGATTTTCTCTACCGGGACCGGGGGTTCGCATTGCACCTCAGCCCGGATCAAGCCATCATGTCTTTGCAGCAACCGCCGCAGCAAGGCCAGTCCGGGCAAAGGGCAACATCAGCCACCGTAACCATGCGCCTTGCCGGCGCCAACCCGCAAGCGCGGGCAGAGGGCCTCGATGCGCTGATTACCAAATCCAACTATTTCATCGGTAACGATCCGGCAAAGTGGCGGACGGCTATCCCGAATTACAAAAAAGTCCGGTTTAGCGAAATTTACCCTGGAATAGACCTCGTCTACTACGGCCAGGATGGAAAACTCGAGTACGATTTCAACGTCTCTCCCGGCGCTGATCCGGCAGCAGTTGCCCTGCAGTTTGAAAACGGGACCGCTGCAAGACCGGATGAAAGTGGCAACCTTGTTCTGAAAACAGGCAGCAGCGTTGTAACCATGCAGGCGCCTATTGCCTATCAGGAATTCGGTGGCGAACGAACAGCAGTTGCGGCGCGATTTGTTCAGCACGATGCTCACGCGTTCGGCTTTGAAGTTGGCGACTACGATGCATCCCTGCCCCTGGTCATCGACCCGGTGCTGGTTTTTTCGACTCTTCTGGGCGCCGGCATTGCAAATTCTGGAAATGATATTGCAATTGATACCACCGGGCAGATTTATATTACCGGCGAGGGTCGGGGGGATGTTTTTGTCGGCAAACTGCAGGCGGACGGAACAGCGCTGATCTACGCCACCTATCTCGGCGGCGATTTGGATGACCGCGGCCTGGGGATTGCCGTCGATGCGGCAGGCAATGCCTACATCACCGGCGAGACCCAATCCGATAATTTCCCCACCCAAAATGCGATACAACCGGTTTTCGGCGGCTCGCTTTTCGTCGATGGCGACGCCTTCGTCACCAAACTCAACCCCGACGGGTCAGCATTTGTCTACTCGACTTATCTTGGTGGCGAAATAGAAGACATTGGTTACGATATTGCGGTCGACTCATCAGGAAATGCCTACGTGACCGGGAAAACCATCTCATCCGACTTTCCGACGGCGAATGCTATACAGCCGGCACAGAATGATTTCTTCTCGGAAGCCTTTGTCACTAAAGTGTCCGCTGATGGCTCTGCTTTTGTGTTTTCTACCTTTTTAGGTGGCAGTAGTTTTGACGAAGGATATGGCATCGCTGTTGACGGCGCCAACAATGTTTATATCACCGGGCAAACCAGTTCGAATGATTTCCCGACAGTTAACCCTTTTCAAAGCGCCGCGCTGACTGGGGCGGATGCATTTGTCACCAAAATGAATGCGCAAGGCACGGCGCTGATTTTCTCTACTTATTTAACCGGCGCTAGCAACGATCCCAATTTTTCCCATACAGACAAGGGCACGGCAATCGCCGTGGATGCTTTGGGACAGGTCTACGTTGTCGGCGAGACATGGTCTTTAGACTTTCCGATGACCAATGCCATACAGCCAAATCACGGAGGTATTAGGGACGGCTTTATCACCAAGTTCACCGCTGACGGCTCAGCGCTGCTGTTTTCGACGTTCCTCGGCGGCGCCAGTTTTGAGAGTTTTTTAAAAATCGCGCTGGATGTTGATGGCAATGCATTTGTTACCGGCCAGACTCAATCAACGAATTTTCCGACCGAACAACCGCTACAGGCGGCATTGAATGGCTCTTCCGACGCTTTTGTGACGGGCATCAGCTCCGATGGGCTTAATCTCCTTTTTTCTTCATATCTCGGGGGGAGCAATTGGGATGACGGACGCGGAATTTCCGTGGCGCCAAATGGCCATCTCTACCTTACCGGTGGAACCGGATCGAATGATTTTCCGACAGCGTCCCCTTTGCCAGGTAGCAGCAATAGCTCTGGAGGGGCTTTTGTCAGTGTTATTGATCTCGGTACTAAAGAGGCTGCCTTGCAGGTTAAAGTCATGCAGGACTCTCTCGGACGCACACCGCTGCCCGTTGCCAACACCGAATTCGGAATCTACCAGATAGACTTGACCACACCGAAAAATCCCCTGACGTTCGTTGAATTTCAAACCAGTGACGACAAGGGCCTACTCGCGCTTTCCCCCGATGTTTTTTCGCCTGGCGATCCGTTTTTCCTGCGCGCCATACCCGGCTCACGGGATGCGGTGAAGGCAAACCACGATGATGTGGACGGACAGATGTTCCGCTTTTTTATCGATAATCTCGACATCGATATACAGGGAGGAGTGCATGCGGCGAAACTGGCGGAGAATGAACTGGACACGACCAGAACTTTTATGGGGCACACCTCACTAGGTTACAACCTCGTGGTCAGCATCGAATGGGTGGCCTCCGATGACTATGTATACCAACTCGCTGCCGCATTCCGTCTTGCCAGTGATTGGCTTTACGATGTGTCCAACGGGCAGGCTTTTTTCCGGACCGTGGCTATTTATGATAACAAGAAATACTGGGATGATGCCGATCTTCGTATCCATGCCAGTAACGAAATGTGGCCGGAATCAAGGGCTTCGGGCATCAGCCAGGGCAGCGGACGCGACGCCCATATCAACTTTCCGCCTAAACAGTTCGGAGAAAAAAGTAAGAATGTTAACCAGATGTTTTCCGAAGAGCCATTGGAGCCGTTGACAGATGAAAATATATTTACGCTAGTGCATGAGTTTGGCCATTATGCCTTCGGTTTTTTTGATGAATATGAAGATGCATCGGGAAAATCGATACGACTTTTCACAAATTACGGTTTCATGGACGGTGTTCCGAGACGCAAGCCCTTTTCTGACGACCCCTGGTTGTCTGAAATGACTGGTTTTGTTACATCCGGCTATGCTCAAACAGCACAGTTTACGAAAAACAGCAACACATGCTGGGATTTCTGGAACGCTCGTTTTGACACCATCCCGAAGTTCACCTTCGGGGCGCTTTACGCAACGATTAAAACACCCGCGGAAATGGGATTGGTCTCCAATGACTTTGTCGCTGGTCCCAATGACGATCTGGTCAACCCGGACTTCAGTGTCGGCGCGATGATGAATTTTGTGATCGAAACCTCGTCGCTAAATGATCCACGCCCGGTGTATTTGATGACGATCAAGGCAACCAACCAACCGGCTGCCGGAGCGACAGTTGATGTCATCAAGGCGGACAATCGTCGCATTCAACAGGGCAAGACCGTTTTGAGGGGGCCTGATCGCGGCAAGATTCGTCCGCTCGGCATGCAGCCTGGCGACAAGCTGCGCGCAGGCTTGGGGCAGAGAAGCAATCGCAGTTATTCATTTGCTGAAGTTGAAATGACCGGTATTGTGCTGGGTAAGTCATCATCAGCAAACCAGAATGAAATTCTCGTCGAGCTGCAAACCGTGCAAGGTTTTTTCACTCTGCTGCCGGAAGTTTCGTTCGATAGCAATGGCGGCTTGAAGTTTTCGGCTCTGGCAAATAAAGCGTTCAACGGCGCCCCGCAAGTGGAAATTTTCGACGGCGCCAGCGACCCACAGGTTATCAATTTGGATGTGTCCGGCGCCGCATACAGCACGGCACTCCCGGCGGGAGACTATCGCAACGCAACACTGTTCTTTAAAGCAGCGGACAGTACGAACACGCCATTTTTCCTGCCAATAAATGTTTCGCTTTTACGGAATTCCGGCGATGAGCTGATTGTGGCGAGTGACAATATCCGCTTGCTTCCGGAAGCAGGTTCGACCGCGGAACAGTATGTTGTAACCACGTCGCCCTTTCCGGCGCCTGAGGATGGCTTGCCGGATTCGTTGCGCCAGGCGAGCGCTCTGGTGTCGCTACAAGCTTTTCCGGAAAATGCGGATATGAGCGCGCAACTCAGAATCAACATCGATGCCGACTCACTCAAAGCCAGGGAAGCGGCGGCGATTGTCATTTACCGCTGGCGGGATGGCTGGCAGCCCGTTGCCACGGATGTGAACTTGACCTTTGGCATCGCCAGCGCTTCTGTTAGCGAGCCCGGTTTTTACATGGCATTTCTCGACCTGACCCGCAACGTGACTGGCATCAGCGTCGGCGGCGCTTCATTGGAACAACCGCCGGACGGCTTTGTGTTGCAGCAAAACTACCCAAATCCGTTTAATCCATCAACAACCATCACGTACTCGGTTCCCTTGTCTGTTGCGGGTAAAAATGTAAAACTGGAAATCTACAATATTCTGGGACAAAAAATACGAACCCTGATTAACGAGGTGCAAAACGCCGGGTTTTATTCAATTCAGTGGGACGCAAAGAACCAAGTTGGTCAACAGGTTCCCAGCGGATTGTATCTGTACCGAGTAGCGATAGGCTCATTCAGCGAGGCCAGGACAATGCTACTATTAAAATAAGGACAAATGTCCTCCTAACTGCTTGACAAGTAGTGTAGATTGCG
>CAZTNL010000323.1:0-4380 GCA_964614885.1 uncultured Calditrichaceae bacterium
GATTTGTCGAAAGAGTTACTAAAGATTCGTCCGGAATTACTCGTCGTAGTTATGACCGGGTACGGTGACAGTCTGAGTGAGGATGTCTGGAAAGCCTGTGGCATAAAAAAGATTATCGGAAAACCTGTTGTGATGAGCGAGCTGGCTCTGAAAATTCGTGAAATTTTGGACGGATGATGCCAACTTTGCAAGGCTCATGGAAAAAGCCGCTCCTTGTCCGGCGGGCGGGGCAATTCTCCGCTTCCAGGTTCATCCGCAAAAAACCGCTTTACCGAGACCCATTCTTTTCCTATCTTCCCTGTGAGAGGTTTTTACACCGATTTTAATTCGCAAGCTGGTGAATATGCGCAAACCTTCCAACATGCCTTTGGCCGGAAACCCGAGCCGAAGAATCGCGCTCGCTCTTGTTTTCGCGCAAGCGCTGCTGCTGTCCGCAAGCGGATTGGCGCAGACGCCGCTTGTTTTGCAGCGTGAAACCAATCCCAACTACCGTGAGGGCGACTGGGTCAGCTATTCGATGGCGCGATATGTGACCTCGATCGCCATCGGCCGGCAGTACATCTATTTTGGAACCCGCGACTCCGGAATCACCCGTTATCACCGCTATCGTGAGAGCTGGGATTTTCCCTGGACGACCAGCAACGGATTGGCCGACAATGGCGTTTCCGTCGTCGCTTACGACCTGGATACCGACTACCTTTGGTGCGCCACCCGGTACGCGGTCAGCTATTTTCAGCCAGCGGCCAGAAAGTGGCGCAACGCTTTGAAAGAAGCATTCGGCTTACCGGCTAACGACGACATCGAGTCCATCGGAATCGATAAGGATAAAGTTTATTTCCTGTCGCGGGCGGGTCGGGCCTATGAGAGCCGCAAGTTCGGCGGCGTCGTGCTCAATGCCGAAGGCTTCGACCGCGGCAACCGGAAAATTCGCTGGTTTGGCCGGCGGTCGCAAAACCGGCGTGAGTTTCCCAATTTCTTCATGTCCGACGGCTACCTTTTTAATCCCACCGGAATCGTCGAGGACAATCATTTTCGCCAGGCGAAAGTGGTGAGCGCCGTCGACGACGACTGGGGCAACACCTGGATCGCCACGTGGGGGCTTGGCGCCGGCAAGGCGGACACCCGCTCTCTAATGTTGCAGATGCTCGATTTCGGGCTCGCTACGATTTCGGCCGATGCCCTGGCTCTGGCGGATAACGTCCTGTGGGTCGGCAGCGCTTCGGCATCGAACGTTGGTAAAGGAATTACGGCGTGGAACATGAACAGCGGCAGATGGGATACTTTCGAGCAAAAATATGTAACCGACTTGCGCAGCGATCGGGTCAACCAAATCAGCGCCGAAGGAGAGACGCTCTGGTTTTCCACCGCCTACGGCGCCGCTCAGTACCGTAGTGACAAGGGCCGGTGGCACACCTTTGACCGCTTCGATGGGCTTGCCGACAACATCGTTTTCGACACCGCGGCCGACGATTCCTCGATTTGGGTTGCAACCGACGCCGGCATCAGCCGCATCGTCCGCAGCAGTTTGACCAGGAAGGACAGCGTCCAGATCGAGGCCATCAGCCCGGGAAATCTTTCGCTTGTGCAGGTCCGCGACCTGGAACTAACCAACAATTTGCTCTGGGCCGCGACCAACAACGGCGTTTATGTCTACGATACCGCCAAACGCACGGGCGGCTTCAGCGACGAGATCGAGGGTCCGCTCAGCACGTCGATTACTTCGATTTCGCACTTTGAAAACGAGATCTGGTTCGGCAGCGCCAGCGGCATCGATGTCTTCGACATGAAAAAGAAAGAGTGGCTGGGCGTGCCGGAAGGACGCGCCTTCCCCAACACGCGCATCAACAAAGTTGTGGCCGGAAAGGATGCCGTCTGGGCCGCCACCGACCACGGTGTCATAAAGTACGATCGTGAATCGAAAAATTGGCGCAAGTTCACGACCGAAGACGGTTTGCTCGACGACCGGGTTACAGCAATTGTGCCGGACGGGGACTACATTTGGTTTGGCACCAGCAGCGGCGTTACACAGTTCCGCTGGAATGCGCCCGGTCGGATCGATTGAGCGCGGCGCGACTGAGCTATTCAAAAAGTCTCACCGTAAGGACGCCAAGCCGCAAAGAGAAAAGCAGCAAATCGTCATTGACCATCAAAAAAGTTGGAACTTGAAGGCAATGAAAAAACATCTCCTCGAAGCAATTCAACCCATTGTTTTATTATGCTTTGTGCCTTTTCTGTTCATGAGTTTTTCAGGTTAGAAGATGTTATCAAATTCCTTCGTGCTTTTCGTGTCTTTCGTGGTAAATAAAAAGTTTTGAGCTACGTGCGGCCCGGGATTCTTTCGTGAAAACTTTGCGAAGAACACCGGCCAACTCACATTGACTCACCAACCGGGTAAAACCACCTTGGATCTTTTTCAGAAAGAAGCTCAGGAAGACGCGGCGCGGGCCACGCCGCTGGCCGACCGCATGCGTCCGCGCACACTGGCCGAATTCGTCGGGCAAACGCACCTTATCGGCGAAGGCTGTATTTTACGGCGCGCCATCGAAAACGATGAATTGCTTTCCATGCTGTTCTGGGGGCCGCCGGGCGTCGGCAAGACCACGCTGGCGAAGATGATCGCCAGCGAAACCCGGTCCGAATTTTTTGCCATGAGCGCGGTCACCGCCGGGGTCGCGGACATCCGCAAAGTCCTGGCGAAAGCGAAAGCCAACCGCGCCCTGGCCCGCCGCAGCATTCTTTTCATCGATGAAATTCACCGCTTCAACAAGGCGCAGCAGGACGCGCTGCTGCACAGCGTCGAGGACGGCACGGTCGTGCTCATCGGCGCGACCACGGAAAATCCCTCTTTCGAGGTCAACGCGCCGCTGCTGTCGCGTTGCCGGGTTTACAGGTTGCATGCGCTCGCTTTTGAGGAAATCGAAGCTATCGTTCGGCGAGCGCTCGAACAGGATGAAATTCTGCGCGGCCAAAATGTGGCCGTCGACGAGCAGGCGCTGACGCTGCTGGTCAATATGGCAGGGGGAGACGCCCGCGTGGCGCTGAATACGCTTGAGCTGAGCGTGCAACTGGCAGCCGGCGAAAAGGGCAAGGTCGATGTCTCCCTGGTGAAGACCGCTTTGCAATCAAAGGTGACGCCGTACGACAAGAAGGGTGATTACCACTACGACGTCATTTCGGCGTTCATCAAAAGTGTTCGCGGTTCCGATCCGAACGCGGCTTTGTACTGGCTGGCGAGAATGATTTCCGCGGGCGAGGACCCGAAATTCATCGCCCGCCGCCTGATTATTCTGGCCTCTGAAGATATCGGCAACGCCGACCCGCAAGCGCTGGCGCTCGCCACCGCCGCATTTACCGCGGTCACCTACATCGGCATGCCCGAGGGCAGTCTGGTGCTGTCGCAGGCAACGACTTACCTGGCCAGCGCGCCAAAGAGCAACGCTTCGTACAAGGCCATTTCCGCCGCGCAAAAAGATATCGAGGAAACGCCCGTCGGCGCCGTGCCTCTGCATCTGCGCAACGCCCCCACCAAACTCATGCGCGAACAGGGCTACAAAGAGGGGTATCTCTACCCGCACGACTCCGCTGGCAACTTCGTCGAGCAGCAGTATCTGCCGGATGAGCTGTCGGACCGCCTCTACTACGAACCGACTGAAAATGGCGCCGAGGCGGCCATCGGTCAACGGCTGCGCAAGTGGTGGCGCAAGTACCGGGAGCGCTCCCGCTAGCGGTGGTGGCTCGACCAAAGGTCGAGATTGACGAGGAAAGGGTGCAGGGTGAGCCGGATGGATGAGTGTTATTCGATCTCTTTTCCTACTCTACCGGCGAAAGTCTTTGCGGCTTTGCCGCGCCTACTCTTCTCATTCTATTCGTTGACTCGGTTCCATCTCATTCTTATATTTCCCCAAAACCACGAACACGAATCAAAATTATTGGCGGAGGCGCGATGAAACACCTGCACAGAAGACATTTTTCCTGCCTGCTTGCCATGGCCGCACTGATGGCGACCGGCTGCAGTCGCTCAGGCTCCGGCTCGCCGGAAAACGCCGTTTACGTTGCCTCCGTCAAGGATTGGCACGACAACCGAATCCAGAGGCTGACCAAACCGGACGGGTGGCTCAGCCTGGCCGGGCTTTTCTGGCTAAAACAGGGCCCGAACCGCTTCGGGTGCGGCGAGGAAAACGACATCGTGTTTCCAGCGGGGAAAGCGCCTGATTCGATTGGCGCCCTGACTCTCTCCGGCGAGCGCATCGTACTCGAAGTCGAAGCCGGTGTCGAGGTTCAGACGCGAGGTCGAGCGGTGAAGCGCATGCAGCTCCAGAGCGACGCCGACGGAGAGCCCACGATCTTGACGCTGGGCAGCCTGAGCTGGCACATCATCAA
>CAZTNL010000324.1:0-4377 GCA_964614885.1 uncultured Calditrichaceae bacterium
GTGCGTCTCCAGACACATGCAAAATCACCGCAATGGGATCGACAAATCGTATCTCCTTTGCCGCTCATCAGAAACGATACAGTTTTGCTAACGAGAATTGCGACAAGGGAATGTCCGGGGATATCGGCCTGCCAATAAACTTTTCGAACGACGAAAAATTCGAGAAAAAGAAAGGCTCCATTTTACCGTAGACCCGTAGGGGTTAAAACGATAAAATGGAGCCATGTCTGCTCAACTGGACATTGTAACGGAAACGCTTCTGGTTTTGTAGCAGAAATCCAGCTATTTTACGTAGCGGATTCCGCAAGCTGGTACCAGGGGTCTGATGTTCGGGACCTGGTGCGGAATTATCAACAATTCCTGGAAGGTTTGCTTGCCGCACATCCGGCGTATCGCGCCTGCCGGAAGAGCTGTGTGGAGTGCGGCATCGACTTTCTGACGCACCCGCGGAACCGGGGACGAACGGATTTGCGTTGTCCGTTCGGTTGCCGTTTGCTCCACGAAAAGAGATCCTCGAATGCCCGGAGCAAGGCATATTATCGGACCCGTGCGGGAAGATTGAAAAAGAGCGAGCACAATGCGCGTTACCGTGCAAAGAAGCGAGCGTTGCCCGCCGAACCCGTGCCGGCCCCAACCGATGCGTCGCCCTTACCCCCTTTGTTTCTGGATTACCTGCAGATGCTTGCGCGTCTGGTGGAGGGGCGTTGTGTCCGCCGGGACGAAGTACTGGCGGCGCTGAATCAAAAAAGAGGACAACGGGGCATCGACTTGGCGTTGCTGATGCGATATATTTCCTCTCAACATATCCACGCGCCACCCTGAGCGCGAAGGAGGCGGACGATGTCCATCGTGAGAACATTTTTCATATCGAATTTCAGTGAGGCCGGTCCTTGTTCTGTCCGCGGCGGTGGGAAGTTGTGATGAAGACCGTGAGTATACCGCTCGACAGTCTGGATTGTTGCTACGAAAGCATCCGGGTTCGTTCGCCGGTCGCCGAACGCAAGCTGTTGACCTCAATTGGGGAATGTGGTCAGCAATGCCCGGTGATTGTCACGCCGGCGGAGGTATCCGGGCGTTATGTACTGATCGAAGGCCATAAGCGTGTGCAGGTCTTGCGGCGACTGAAAGCGGACGAAGTGGACGCGATTGTCTGGGAGATGGCGCCGATCGAGGCTCTGGTGACGTGTTATCAGATGAAGGCCCGCGGCGGGTGGAACGCGCTGGAAGAGGGTTGGCTGGTCGGCGAACTGGTGCATCATCAGGGCTGGTCGCTGGCGCGGGCCGGCGAACGGCTGGTGCGGAGTAAGAGCTGGGCCGGGCGCCGGTTAGGGCTGGTGGAAAGTCTGCCGGAGGACGTCCTCAACGGCGTGCGCCGGGGAACCATCAGTGTCTATGTTGCCATCCGGTATTTGTTACCGTTGGCGCGCGCCAACACGGCGGATTGCAAACGCCTCGCCGCGCAGATCCGCAAAGAAGGTTGGAGCAGTCGTCAGGTGCATACGATCTACCAACACTACAAACAGGGTACCCGCAAACAGGCGAAACAAATCATTGAAAATCCGGTTGAGTTTCTCAAGGCACTGGAAGCGGCGGAATTCGGCCCGGTGGATCCGAAGTTGTCCGCGTCCGCAAGCCGGTGCCTGAAGAATGTACGGTTGCTGGGGAATCTGGCGGTCGGGGTTACGCGGCGGCTGCCACAAATCATCGGCTATGACACCGCGGCCGGGGTTTCGGCGACCTTCCGCGAGGCCTGGCGGCAGACACAACACCGAATCCAGATGCTGGAGCAAACGGCGGCGGCAATCTGGAGTGCCGACCGCCGGTCGGAGGAGTCGTCGCGTCATGCTGGATAAAGAGACGCGTAGCGCGATTTTCAAATTGCACGACCGGGGCCATAGCTACCGGATGATTGCGTCGGTGTTGAATATCAGTGTAAACACCGTCATGAAAGTACTCAAAAGCGGTACGGTGAAACCGGAGCCCCCGGCACGTACCGGCCGTCTGGATGACCATCTGGAACAGATACGCGAACTGCACCGTGACTGCCGTGGAAATCTGGTTCGGGTTCAGGAAGAGCTGAAAAAGCGCGGCATTGAAGTGGCCTACACGACGTTGACCCGGTTCTGTCGCAAGCAGGGCATTAGCGAGCGGAAGCGGCAACCGGCTCGGCCGATACTCACGGAGCCGGGCGAAGAGATGCAACACGACACATCGCCGTACAATATCCAGATCGGCGGGAAGAAAGTCAAGCGTCACTGCGCGTCATTGGTTTTCGGATTTTCCCGGATGATGTATATCCAGTTCTACCCGAAGTTTGACCGGTTTCATTGTAAGATATTCCTGACGGCGGCCTTTCAATACCTGGACGGTGTCTGTCGCCGGTGCGTCATTGATAACTGCAGCATTATCATTGCCTGTGGCGCCGGACAGACCGCGCAGGTGGCGCCAGAGATGGAGGCCTTCGAACAACGGTTTGGATTTCATTTTCTGGCCCATGCCGTGGGCCATGCCAACCGCTCCGGGAAAGTCGAGCGGCCCTTTCGATATATTGAGACCAATTTCCTCGTCGGCAGACGATTCAAAGATGATGCCGACCTCAATGCGCAGGCCGTGCGCTGGCTGGAAGAAACCGCGAACTGTCGCCAGATGCGGGCCCTGAAGGCCAGTCCGCTTGAGCTTTTCGCGGCGGAGAAAGCGCACCTGGTCGCGCTGCCGGTCTTTGTGCCCGAGGTCTACCGTCCCTGGCAGCGTTCCGTTGACGGCTACGGGTGTATTTCACTGCACGGCATCAAGTACGCCGTCCCGAATGTGTCACCCGGTAAAACGCTGATGATCCGCGAATACCAGGACCGCATCGTTATTCTCGATGGCAGCAAGGAACTCTCCTGCCAGGCCAAAAGGAGCGAAGGGGATGGGCAGCCGCCGCCGGATTTGCCGCGCCCGCCGCGCCGTCGCCGCAAGCCATGCCGTCCGGAGGAAGCCGCTCTCAAAAGCCTGGGGCCGGGCATGTGCGCCTATTTGGCGGCCCTCAAAGAAAACCGTCCGTCCCGGTACGTTTTCAGCGTCAAGCTTTTGTATCGGTATTCCTGCCACTACAAAACGTCGGACCTGCTGTATGCGGTGGCCCTCGCCGCGCAGTACCGGCTTTTTGACGTGAAACGCATTGAGACCATTTTGCTGCAACAAATCGCGCAGCGTGACTATGAACTTCCCCTCACCTGGAAACCCGGCGCGGTCGAACAACTCCCCGGCTACCCGCAGGGTGCCACCACGCCGGAACCGGACTGGAGCGAGTATACCCCGCAAAAGCAGGAAGATGACGACCCGGAGGATGAACCCGATGCTCCCGCAGCTCCATGCCCTTCTTGAGAACCTCCGGTGGCGGCATACCCGCGAGCATATCGAACAACTCCTGAAAACCGCCCAAAAAAGAAAACCATCCTACAGCGCCTTCCTGCTCCAGATCCTGCAGCAGGAACATGCCGCCCAGCGCGACCGGCGGTTAGCCAACCGTATCAAGAACTGTGGGCTGCGGGAATACTGGACCCTTGAGACCTTCCCCTGGCATATTCAAAAGCAAGTCAAAAAACGGGAAATCTATGAACTGGCCGAGCTGGACTTCATCCGCCGCGGCGAATCGGTCGTCTTGATCGGGCCCGCCGGCGTCGGCAAAAGCTCGCTGGCCGGATCGCTGCTTCTCAAGGCGCTTTTCAACGACTATCGCGGCCTCTGTATCAAAGCCCACGACCTCTTCCAGGAACTCGGCGCATCGCAAGCGGACCGTTCCACGCGCAGACTCCTCAAACGATTATCCAGTCTGCACATCCTGCAGATTGACGAGTTCGGCTACCTGGATCCACCGCGCCCCGACCAGCTGAACAATTTCTTCCGCCTTATGGATAACCGCTGTAGCCGCAAGACAACGCTGATCACCACAAACCTTGGCTATGACGCATGGAACAAGTTCCTCGGCAACAAACCGATGGTCGCCGCGCTCCTCAGCCGCCTGCTCCAGAAATGTCACACCATCCCCATCAAGGGCGTCAACCTGCGACACCCCAAGTACGGCCTCCCGGCCCATTCGGAAAAACCCGACATTCTCAAACGCTCTCCCTAAAACTCCACCTCGATTCCTGCCCACAGTCCGTATCATTTTAAGCGCAGATATTCGTCGCACTTCCGGTTAGCGCCAAAGACCAGGCGCATCTCCATAACCTGATGTTGTAGAACCATCAGCGTTTTCTCTGCCTGGGTTACCGATGCTTCCGCGCGGGAACCGGGTAGAAGTTCGATCTCCTTTGCAAGCGCCGTCAAGGTGATCCCCAGTTCCCCTACGGTATTCACGGCTTCGTTCACTCGCGACATTCGAATATGAAT
>CAZTNL010000325.1:0-4374 GCA_964614885.1 uncultured Calditrichaceae bacterium
ACGTTCTCGCTTTCTGAATACTCCTTCATCTCGCGAATGCGTCGCTCTATTTCATACAACGGCTTCTCGAAATCCAAAACAAATTCACTCATGGCGATCCTATAGTCTGAATATAGCCTTAAAGATAATTTCCAGGTCTAACAGTAACGAGTGATTCTTCAAGTAATAGAATTGATACTTTTCCTTATCCGACGGGGTCAGGCGCAGATGCGAATTCACCTGAACGAGCCCGGTCAGGCCGGGCTTCAGCGGCAGAGAATCCGTTGCATCGGACCGCCCTTCTTCAGCGTCGAGGAGCTCTCCGCCGACAAAACTCATCTGGCCCCGAAAAATATTCCGAAGATAGGGCAATTGCCGGAGCCAGCCCGGCGTATCGGCGAACTCGCGAACAACGAAAGTACCTGCCCTGCCCCGGACCATCCGTTCACACAAACGCCCGGAAGATAAGTATTTTTTCCACAAAAACAAAGGCCCGGTCATCAAAATCAGAATTCCTGCGACCATGACATCGAAGCCACGCTTGCCCGTCCGATTGCTGCGCCGGTTCAGTTTGTTATCGATGGCAACCAGCGGCACATCGTCGAGTCTGTCGATCGAAGCCTTACCCAGAATGACGTCGAGGTCGCTGGGAATCAGCTTGAAATTCACGCGCTGGTCGCCGGCGGCGCCGACAACTTTCAGAATCTGGTCGTACGAAACTTTTGGGGTCGCAAAAATGACCTCCTGGACTCTCCGGCTGCGAATGAGACCGGTCAGATCCGCGATCTCGCCGATGACCCTGACGCCCTCTATTTCCATGCCTGAATCTGCCTCGTTGGTGCACACAACCCCGGTGATCTCATAGCCGCTGTCGATCCTCGAACGCAGCTTGCGAATGAGCTTGCGCGCGGAATCGACATCCCCGACGATAACCGTAGTGCGGGCCAGCAATGTCTTGCCAAGCGTGCCGTGGAACGGCAGCAGTCCAAGCCGCGGCAGGATTTTCACCAGGAGCCTCCAACCGGGAATGACAGCGAAGCAAATGCCCCCGCTGAGGAGGACGACCGCCCGCGAGTACGCGTACTGGTTAAAGAAAAACGTAAGCCCCGCGTTGACGAAGAATCCTGCGGCAACCGCAACCGCAGCCTTGGAGGACGAGAATCTGTCCGGCGCCAGGGCGCCGAAGAATTTCAGGCTAACCATCCACACCGCCGTATATCCGAGAATAACAGGCAGGAAAGAGGCCAGCGTCTGCAACCCATCAAAACGAATATACACACTGAGCACGATGCTTCCGGACAATAAAAGCATGTCGGTGAGCGGAACCCGGACCGTACGCAGGAAATTAGCCAGAAATGAGACCCCGGCCCGTACCCAGATCGCGCCGCGCAGCATCCAGTAAGGCAAGAGAAGCGATCTGCCTTTGAAGTGCTTACGCGTGAACAGCCCCATCGCCTGATAAAATGTGCGCAGGCTGTCGAATTGCGCCTTTTTCGAACTTTCCCCTTTGAAGTGAATGATCTGCGTGCCGGGGAAATAGACCACCTTCCAGCCGCCGCGGCGAACACGGTAGCACCAGTCCAGGTCCTCGCCGTACATGAAAAACGCTTCATCGAGCAAACCGACCTCATCGATCGTCTGCCGTCGAACCGCCATGAACGACCCTGAGATGGCTTCGACGTCGCAGGTTTCGTCGGGGTCGAGATAGGTCAGATTGTAACGGCCAAAGAGCCGGCTTTTTGCAAACAGTCTGCTCAGACCGCTCAGTTTGGTGAACGCAACCCACGGGGTCGGGAAGCTGCGGCGGCAGGCAAGCTGTAGCGTGCCATCCGGGTTCAGGATTTTACATCCCAGCATGCCGGTTTCCCCGTGCCCTTCAAAGAAGGCCAGAACCTGGGAAAAAGTATCCTCCTGCACGATGGTGTCTGGGTTGAGCAGGACGACGATCTCACCTCGGGACATCAAAATGCCCTGGTTACAACTCCGGGCAAAGCCGGCGTTGGTGTCGTTGGCAACCAGAAGGACTTCGGGAAAGACCGTACGCACCATTTCGACGCTGCCGTCGCTGGAGGCGTTGTCGACGACAATGACTTCGGATGGATGGGCGGCGAGGGCCTTGAGCACGGAAATCAGCGCCTGCTGCAGGAATTCTTTGACGTTGTAGTTGACGATCACAACGGAAATAGCCACCGGCGCCACCTTCGGACCGGCGGCGTGCTGCGCTTCAGGCTCGCTGGAAGCTGTGCCTTTCTGTGCCATCTATCTCAGGTGGTGGAACAAACTGAGCAGCCGCAATTTCCACACGATCCACGCGGCTTCACGCATCACCTTGATACTCATCTTCGAGGTGCCACGGGCGCGGTCAACAAAAATGATCGGGTGCTCAACAATCTCGAAGCCGCGACGCCACGCCTTGTAGGCCATTTCGATCTGGAAGGAATAACCGTCGCTCGAAATGTTGTCGAGGTTAATGCTCTCCAGAACCTTACGCCTGAAGCATTTGAACCCGCTGGTGCAGTCATGGATCGGCAGGCGCGTGATTAGCCGAGTGTACCAGTTCGCCGACAGGCTGACGAGTAGCCGCGAAAACGGCCAGTTGATGACATTGACCCCCTTCAGGTAACGCGAACCGATGACCAGGTCGCATTTCCGCACCTTTTCCAGCATATAAGGAATCTCGTCGGGATTGTGTGAATGGTCTGCGTCGATCTCAAATATGTAGTCGTACCCATTGGATATCGCGTAGCGGAAGCCGGCCACGTAGGCGGTTCCGAGCCCCATCTTGCGCGGGCGTTGCAACAGCCCGATGCGTCCGTCCTTTTCGCCCAGGGCCACGACCTTGTCGGCTGTACCGTCGGGAGAATTGTCGTCGACGACCAGCACATCGAGGTTGGGTAGATTCAGGTCGGTTATCCTGGCAATAATGCTCTCGATGTTCTCGGATTCGTTATAGGTAGGGATTATTACAAGCGTTTTTTCCATACGTCCATCGAATTCGTCAACATTGGGTTTTAGAGCGCGCGCAGTCTTCTGGCCGGTCGGCGCAGGATCGCGCGGGTCAGATGCCGCGATATCAGCGGCGGGTCGCAAGCGCAAGCCGCCACTTTGTGTACGCTCACTGATCAATTGCTTTCCCCGCGTGCTGCTTGTTCAACTGCGCCCTGAATTTTCTTAGTCCCTCCTCCATATCGCTGAGCCGATACCCCACTTCGCCGTGTAGCTTGTCGAGATTAAATCGGGAGTTCAATGGACGTTTTGCCTTCTGTCCCAGATCTTCCGTTTTGACCCGGTGAATGAGCTTCCTGTCAAAACCGAAGACCTCAGCAAGCTTCAGGGCAAACTCGTACCGGCTGGCGCACTCGCTCCCGGCGACGTGAAAGATGCCGGTTTTCTGCAACTGCACAATCTCAAGAATGGCCTCAGCCAGGTCGTCTACCAGGGTCGGGTGGCCGAACTGATCGTCGACAATATTCACCGGCTTTCCAAGGCGCAACTGCTCTGCAAGCCATGTCGCGAAGTTTGGCTTGAGCCCTTCGCTGACGCCATACAGCACCATCGTGCGAACGATAACAAACGGCACACCGCTGCCGATGATCGCGTTTTCGCCTGCGAGTTTCGAGCGCCCGTAAAAACCGAGAGGATTCGGCCTGGCGTCTTCGGTGTAGTCGCCCCGCTCTCCGTCGAACACGTAATCGGTCGAAATGTGCACCATCGTGGCATTGACGGTCTTTGCGGCTGCGGCAAGGTTTTCGACCCCGGTCACATTCACATTCCAGCACGTTTCTCTATTCGTCTCGCTGTCATCGACGTGCGTGTAGGCTGCGGAATTTATAATGTAATGCGGTTGCAGGCGCTTTACCAGCTCGGTGGTGTCGTTCCGATCGGTAATATCGCAGGGCGTGTAGTCGAACCCCGGCGTCTGAAAAAGCGCCTCGCGCTTAATACCAAGGCCGTGAACCTCGAAATCGGGAACAAAAGCACGCACCAATTTCTGACCAAGGAGGCCGTTCGTTCCGGTAATAAGCACCGGTTTCTTCAGAATTTTCAGATTAGGTGTTTGGGCCTCTTTGCTCAATTCTCTGTATCCTCAGTTGTGGCCGAGATCTCGCCGGCCAATGATTGAATCCTTTCGATCCCGGAACTACCAACAAACGCGCAGTTTGCGGCAGCAACGCGATGGGCCTGCTCCGTGGCACGTTCCACGGACTTGCCTCGCAGATAGCTCACCATGAAAGCGGCCTCGAACGCATCACCGCAGCCGATAATATCGACAACCCTTTCCACTTTCCTGGCTGCAAATCGCCTGGTCACCACCCGTGTCGGTGTTTTGTAAGCCAGCAGCGAGCCTCGCTCCGCGAGCGTAATGTGGCAAATCGACGGCCCAAAGGAAAGCAA
>CAZTNL010000326.1:0-4355 GCA_964614885.1 uncultured Calditrichaceae bacterium
GAGCGTAACGTCGGCGCTATGGTGCATGGTAAAAAATTGGGCAAGGCTGCTTTTGGCTACGCGTTTGGAGTGTTCAATGCCGGACCTAATAAAGCCAATAATGTGGGCAGCGCTGCCGACGGCCAGGACTACACGGTGTCAGGTCGTGTCAGCGCCGACCCTGACAAACGTCTTCATGGCGAGGTCTATTTCGGTTCCGCCATCACCAGCGTAACCGGGCAGAAGAATGTTACGATTTGGGGCGCCGGCATAAGAGCGAAAGCAAACAAGCTCACCGCAAAGGGCGAATTGATGAGCAGAGACGACCCGCAAAATCCAGGGGCGGACGGAACTGATTTCTACGTTCAGGGTGGGTTCCTCCTCTCCCCCCGATTCGAGCCGGTTATCAAATACGAGAAGCTTGCTGTGACCAAGGATGGCGCCGATCGAGGAGACGTCACACTTGGCCTAAACGTGTTCCTGAACCCAAAGGTGCATCACCAGTCGAGAATCCAGGTGAACTACGTGTTGTCGGATAAGGATGGCAAAGATAGTCTCCAACTCATGTTTCAGGCTGCTTTTTAGGATCATCTTCAAAGGAGAGTTGCGATGAAAACAGCGATACTCAAATATCAGAGTTTATTCATGACGGCTTTCGTGTTTGCCTTAAGTCTGTCTCAGCTTTTCGCCCAGGAGCTGAGCTGGACCGGGTGCGGGATTACAAAGAAAGCGTTTATGAAGGAAATCGCGAAAGCCTACGAAGCCAAGACCGGGGTGAAAATTGTTCTTACCGGCGGCGGCGCGACAAAAGGCATTCGGGCGGCGTCAGCGGGCTCAAGCGATCTCGGCGGCAATTGCCGGCATGCCCTGGTAGGCGCTGGCGGGCAAATTCTTCCCGCGGAAGCAGAAGCAACCATGGTGCAAGTAGCCTGGGATGCGATCGTCGTTATTGCCCACGCGGACAACCCCCTCGAGGATATCTCGCTCAAAAATCTCAAGAAGGTTTTTGCCGGGGAGATAACTTCCTGGAAAGATCTGGGCTCACCTCTGAATAAGAGAATCGTTCTCTGCACGAGAAAGGGGAAAACCTCCGGCGTCGGTTATATGTTCAGGCTTCTTGCCTACAACGACCCGGAACATGTGTTTAAAGCGCGTTCCATGACCTTCAAATCCAGCGGTCCGCTCGAGAAGAAAATTGAAGAGTCACCCGCTGCGCTGGGTATTTCGGGAATCAGTTCCGCCAGGAAAAAAGCGGTTAAAATTTTGTCGATCGATGGCATCAAGCCAACGAAAGAGGCGATCGAGTCCGGTAAGTATCCCCTGTTTCGCCCTCTTTATATCTCCACCAACAAGAAGCAAAAGGCGGAGGTGAAGAAATTCATCGACTTTATTTTGAGTCCCGAGGGGCAAGCCATCATTTCAAAGCAAGGGACGGTAAATCTGGCCGAAGGCAAAGCCCTGCAACCGCTTTGGAATAAGAAGAAGGCCATGTTCGGAATATAGATAAAATGGGAGTCCCTGTCCTTCTGGACGGGGACTCCAGCTAACCATGAGATATCAGCTAAAGAGCGATTGAATCATGAAGATTGGACAACGAATAATCTTAGTGAGCGGCGCACTGGTCTTCATCGTATTGCTTTGTCAGAGTATGATCTCTCAGATGATGATACGGAACGAGATCAAATCACTGATCGAATCACGGATGGAGGATGAGACGAATCTAAAAGCCGATTCTTTTCGACAATTGGTGCAGAGAACCACGCAAGACCTGTCGGTTATGCGTTCACATAAATCCTTTGAGGACTATTTTGTTTCGACTGATTTTGAAGACTCTGATGGGATGAACGACGCCGAAAGCATGCTCGAGGCCTTTTTCCTGCGCATCGCTCGGGTCAATCCCCAGTACAAGAAAATGCAGCTTGCCAGCACCGCTGGGGGACCTTTCCTGCAAATCGCCGATATGCAACGAGTGGAACAGTACGACAAGTATGATTTCAGCAAGGTCACAGAGGGCTTCGAACGCAATTTGGCTGAAATTCAAGAAAATCCCTCCAGCTCCGCCGGGGTTGTCCACAGGGTCATACAAGATGAAAAAGATGGCTGGGTTTTGCTATCTGCCGGCGCCCTGACCTCTGATGGACGTCTCGTGGGACTACTGTGGCTGCACCAACCCATAGACGGCTATATAAAAAGAACATTTTCGAATCTGCAAAGCGCCGATATCGACTATTCAATTACAAATGACAAAGGCGCTCTTGTTGCCCATACTAACGATCTGGAACCTGAAATTCTCAATGGTTTTGTAGAAGAAACTTTGCCGGATTGGATGTTGATAAAAAAGCGCCTACCGGACCTTGGCTTGACCGTAACCCTCGGGAGCGAAAAGAGCAAGGTATTCGCGGTTCTGAGCAAGTTACTCTGGGTCGGGGCCGCGGTCTTGCTAGCGACTATGGTGGTCGTTATCCTGGTCTTAGGCTTCATAGCCCGGGGCATCACCAAACCGATGGCGCTAATGGAGAGGGCGGCGGCCAAACTGGCCGAGGGAGATATTGACCAGGATATTGCTTTCCACAGCAAAGACGAAATCGGCCAGCTCGCGGACAATTTCAGGAAAATGATAGCAGCTATAAAAGACAAGACGGAAGTGGCGGGCCAAATTGCCAAAGGAAATCTGGAGGTGCAGGTAGAGGCCGTGTCCGATGTTGATGTTTTAGGCAAATCGATGATCTCTATGAAGGAGAGTCTGCGAGCCATGCAGGCCGATCTCGAAGCCACGATAGAAAGACAAAAGGCCGGCGACATGGATGTGCGATGCCATCCCGATGGATTCGAAGGCGCGTATGCGAAACTCCTCACGGGTGTCAATGATACTCTGGACGCCGTAATCAAGCCCATCCTGGAAGGGATCGACATCATGCAACAGTACGCCAGAGGGGACTTGAGCCAGGAAATGCGCGCCCTGCCGGGCAAACAAATCGTTTTAACCCAGGGATTGAACGGCATCCGGGACAATCTCCAAGCCCTGATTGCCGAGGGCGTCCGACTATCCAAAGAAGCGGAAAACGGCAATCTCAAGGCCAGGGGCGATATTTCCAAATTTGAGGGTGGTTATCGTGAGATTATTGGAGGCATCAACAACATAATAGAAAACATCCTCAAGCCGGTACAGGAAGCGGTTGAATGTCTGGCGCGGATGGCCGAGGGCGATCTTACCGGGAATATCCTCAGCTCCTACAAAGGCGATTACGCAATGATGAAAGAGTCGATGAACACAACGTTATCGGCCTTGAACGAAACCCTTTCCCAGATAACCGTCGTCGCCGACCAGGTGGCCATCGGCGCGAATCAGGTTTCCCACGCCAGCGACTCGCTTTCACAGGGCGCCACGAAACAAGCGAGCGCAATGGAGGAAACGACCGCCGCGATGACTGAAATGGGTTCGCAAACCACGCAGAACGCCGACAACGCGACGGAAGCAAACAGGCTAGGCACGGTGGTGCGGGAATCCGCCGACAAGGGCAACCGTGAGATGAAGCGAATGCTCAACGCGATGGACGAAATAAACAGAGCATCGGGTGATATCTCGAAAATAATCAAAGTGATCGATGAGATTGCGTTTCAGACGAATCTCCTGGCACTGAATGCCGCGGTCGAAGCCGCGCGCGCGGGTGTGCATGGCAAAGGGTTTGCTGTCGTGGCGGAAGAGGTGCGCAATCTGGCCCAGAGATGCGCCAAGGCCGCCGGAGAGACCACGGAGCTCATCGAAGGCTCAGTGCAAAAAGTTGCAAACGGAACGGAAATCGCCAACGGCACCGCGAAAGCCTAATCTGAAATAGTCAGCGGGATTACCAAGGTGACCGACCTGGTCGGGGAAATAGCCAGCGCTTCGAATGAACAGGCCATGGGCATCGGTCAAGTAAGCAAAGCGCTCACGCAAATCGATGCGGTGAACCAGTCCAATACCGCCAGCTCTGAACAGTGCGCCGCGGCCGCTCAGGAGCTATCTCACCAGGCGGCTGAGGTCAAAGACAAGCTCAGCAGATTCCGGTTGGCCGCCGATGCGGGAACGGCCGAATCGCCACAGCAAGCTCTCACGATCGTCGATGCCGAAGCGGAAGATTCACCCTCCTGGGCGAACTATGAGCAGGAAGCGCAGTAATCTCGAAAGATAGAAAATACTTCCCCACTTTTGCAAGATAGCGAATTTGGATCCTGAAAAATTCATAGACTCAGAGGCACGGAGCACACAGAGCTTTCTTTTTTTGAAAGTTAAGGGAATGAACATTCGTGACTTTTCGAAACGATATTTCTTGGGTACAGTTTCTCCAAGTCTTTATTTCTCCGTGCCCTCTGTGTCTCTGTGGCGACATTCATGA
>CAZTNL010000327.1:0-4316 GCA_964614885.1 uncultured Calditrichaceae bacterium
ACGTTACCGGTCAGTTCACGTATGCCTTTACCGTCTACAAAACATAGCGTCCACGACCACCCACCACATGACACGCGGACCTGGGCTACGATGTCAGGAAAATAACGAAGGAACGCATCACTGAAGTTGCGGCCTTCAACTGACGTGTAAGCGTACCACCGGCCGTTAGGAGCGAATCTCGCATCGAAGACATTAAAGGAGCCCTCAAGGACCTGACTCGCCGTGCCTTTTTCCACATCGCAAGCCCATAGTTCCTGGTGTGGCCGGGTTTCGTCGGCAAGATAGACAAAGAGGATGGAGCGGCCGTCGGGCGACCATTCAGGTGACACAATATCGCCCCTGGCTGACTGAAGGATCACCTTCTCCTTAGTTGTGCCTGCAACCGATACCACGCGCAATTGCCTGACCGCATGAGCGAAGTAAACGATCCTGGAATCGTCCGGAGACCATGCGAACTCAAACGGCCAGCCTTCTTCAGTGGGAACGGGTTCGCTAACTTTGCGGGCAAGGTCATGTACCCACAACTCCCAACCTGCGATGGCCACCCGCCTTCCGTCATGGGAGAATCGACGCACCCAGCCGCCCTCTCGATGCGCAAGGGAGTCAAGCACATCGCCGCTCCTGCTAATCAAAAGAGGTTCATGGCTCTGGCCTTGGTTTTGTGGAACAAACGCGATCAATCGATTGGTTACAGACATCGCGGCGCGACCCCACGGCGTCATGACACCTGATAAGACCGGAAGAGGCTGACCGCTCGGCGTAGCATGCTCAGGATCGAATGGTTGGGCAAATACGCCGCCGCGCCTAAAGACTAAAAAACCAGATTCTACGTACATTGGGTCTGCCCCATCCCGAATTGGTTCAATCTCTCCTGTAGACAAGTCCCCTTTATAGATGTACAGGCCCGTGCCCATAGTAGTGAACAGAAAGTGCCGTCCATCCGGCAGGAAAACCGGTCCGACGTGTTTCTCGTTCTGACGCATAAGCTTTGTGACCTGGGTTGGTGTGCCCCCTGCCGCAGGAATTTGAAATAACGGGCCGTTACTGGGACTGTAGAGGATGATGCCCTCGGCATTCCAAGTGCCTCCGAAGGGCCTGGGCGCGGGAGTAAGCTCAATCGGTGAACCCCCGTTCGCTGGCACCACAAGAAGCTTCTGGTTGGCGAAATATCCAAGCATGGAGCCATCCGGTGACCAGAAGGGCAGTTCCGCTCCGGCCGTTCTCGGCAGCGGTCTCGAGCTTCCGTCAGCGAGATCGAGAATCCAGAGTCTGGACCCATCGAAGACAGTCGACGTTACGTACGCCAGCTGCGTGGCGTCCGGTGACAAAGCCACATGCCGGTCAACCGCTGGCCCAGCTCCGCCCTCGAAGATAAGCGACGCAGTCAAAGGGAGTGCGGGTTCGGGCGACTCTCGCGTTAACAAGACAATTGAAGTAATGCTCAGCGCCGCCGCTGCGATCGCCCAAGGTATGAGAGTCTTCAGGAGTTTTGACCGTTGCGATGGTTTCGAACCTTCGGAAGGTTGATTCACCGTTGAAATCCGCGCCCGGCTAGTTGACGTGCTTTCAACCCCCTTCAAATCCGCCGGCAGCTCCTCAATGTTTTGGTAGCGCGTACTCGGGTCTTTGCTCAGCACTTTGGCGATGATGCCGTCCAGTGCAATCGGCAGGCCGCTGCGCAGGGCCGTTAGCGGTTCCGGCTCTTCGTGCAAAATCGAATAAATCACCGCCTGCTCGTAATCGCCTTTGAATGGCATTTGCCCGGAAAGCATTTCGTACAACACCACGCCCAGTGACCAGATGTCGGAGCGGTGGTCCACGGACTGCCCTTGTGCCTGCTCGGGCGACATGTAGGCTGCCGTACCGAGAGTCGTGCCCTGCACGGTCATCTTGCTGCGGTTGGCCAGTTTCGCTAGCCCGAAGTCCATGATTTTGACCACGCCCTTGTCCGTGACCATGATGTTGGCGGATTTGATGTCGCGGTGCACGATACCTTTTTCGTGAGCCGCCTGTAGGCCTGCGGCGATTTGGGTGGCATAATTAATCGCGTCGTCTAACCGTAGGGGCACAGAATTCTGTGCCCCTACCATTTCCTGTAAGGATTGCCCTTCGACATATTCCATGGCGATGAACGCCTGGCCGTCCACTTCATCCACGGCGTAGATGTGCGCGATGTTGGCGTGATTCAACGCCGCGGCCGCCTGAGCTTCGCGCAGGAAGCGCTCTTTTTCCGCCTGAGCCTGCAGGGCGTTGGTGGGCAGAAACTTCAGCGCGACTTCACGCTTGAGCTTGGTGTCCTCGGCTTTGTAGACAATGCCCATGCCGCCTTCGCCGAGTTTATTGCTGATTTTGTAGTGCAATATTGATCTGCCGATCATAGACAAGGCCTTTCGTTTTGTCGTTGTTTATCTGTTTAGCAGGACAGGAACAGTACACAATTTCGGCTGGACAGCCATATTGCATGGAACGATGTGATGGTCCAGATTTCGCACCCGTTCACGACGCGGCAAACTCAGAACTTAGTCATTCCAGCCGTGACGCTTAGATGTCTGCTGATTCTGTAGGCGAGAGATATCCCGCCACTAGGGCGTGCTCCAATTCAAAAGCGGTCTCTATGCTGCCGCTATGAGCGGATATCTCCGACAATGCGGTTAATCTAATATTGAATGACAGCTTAACGGAAAGAGCTAGGGATTGTCATCGTTAAGCATACAGAATTTTAACAAAAAATACAAGTAAATTGATGGAGGACTTGAATCCGCGATAGAGGGTTGTGGTAGTGGATGCAATCAAAAACAGACACGGTTTTCGTGATGGAAGGTGTCGCGGACAATTTCGCGTCGATGAAGAGTGAAGATCTGAGCGGTTCCCGCAATTCGTGCAAACCACATCGCGTCACACTTTATGCCAGCTTCAGCGATAGCAGAAAAAAGCTCTTGCTCTCAAATAAAAAAACCGGCGGCCGGGCTTTGTCCAGCCGCCGGTTTTGAGTAGTTCTGACATTCCTCTACTGCAGGAAAGTCATTTTTCGCACGCGCGCAAACTCCCCAGCCTTAATCGTGTAAAAATAAATTCCCGAAGAAACCGTTCTTCCGCGGAAGTCACGCCCATTCCACGTTGCGGAGTGGGCGCCAGCGGCCTGCTTCTGGCTAACGAGAGTCACCACGTGTTCACCCCGAATGTTAAAAATGGCTACCTCAACCGACGATTCCTCGGGGAGTTCGTAAGAAATGGTCGTGGTCGGGTTAAACGGGTTGGGATAGTTCTGTCTGAGAGAAAAAGCCTTCGGAATCGTTTCCGTTGTGTTTTCATTAGATGACCGTCCAGGAACCGCTGTATACTTTCGCCTTGGCTTCACCGTGGTCCCAAGGATCTTTCCGGCCACGCTGAACAGGTCGGTCTGGATTGAGTCAACGCCCACACCACCGATGTCTGTTCCGATAATTTTGAAGAAGTTGGTGTTGAGCGGACTGCCGGTCACTGCGTGGTCGATATTCGGATCCCCGACATAGCCGGCCGGCGCCTGTCCACCGGTCCAAACGAGGAAGGGATCAATCGGAACAAACGTGCCGTCCAGAGCTGAATTGAATCCAACCTGAGTGGCGGAATCGATGGTGAGGTTAATTGCTCGCGGTCCGCCTGCGGTCAAAGTGAAACTATTGACCCCGTATGGATGGGTCACGACGTAGGTACGCGATTGCCCTGCCGGAAACGTGGAAATGTCCACGCGGATGCGGATGCGGTTGAACACGGTCTGGAAGCCGTTCTGAACCTGCAGATTCGGGGTAAAGAAGACTGCCTCGCCGCCTGCGTAGACGAGATTGGCCTTGCCCGCGCCTGTGTTCATAAGCGCTCCGGCCGAGTAATAGAAAGACTCCTCGAAAAAATTGCCGACATTGATATCCAGTGGCGCATTCGGATTCGCCAAGAGCGTCGGGTCGAAATTAGGATTGTTGGGATTCGCGGCAAACTCCAGCATCAGCGGATCGGTAATATCGACGCCATGCATCAACGTCACCCCGTTGGTGTCGGTGTAGTACGTCGGAAAGCCGAAAATGCTAAGCGGGCCATAGGCGGCCAGAGCGCCGGACAGACCCAGAGATGCGGCGGTGGTTTCGCCGGCTGCGGGTGGCAGCTCGAGGAAATTCGCCGTGACCGTCTTGCTGGAATCCATGGTAGCGGTGCTGCTGGCCGTTGCCGCGTCGAGCGGCGGAATGCCGGTCCAATAGCCAAAGACGAAGCCGGGGTTGGGCGTCGCGCTGATATTGGTAACGGTCCCCTGCGGAAACGAAGTCGTGCTTCCTTCGGCGGGAGTC
>CAZTNL010000328.1:0-4310 GCA_964614885.1 uncultured Calditrichaceae bacterium
ATCTTCTCATGCCTATCCCTTTCGCAATGGTTCGTTTTCATTCGGTCGTGGCGCATTCCCGGAAAAGGGTGCGCGCCACCCGTTTTCGGACCTCCGGTCCGGAGGCTTTAGACTGCCTCCTGCCGGGTTTGTTCCGGCAACACCATAATTTACGGGTAGAGCAGGCGGACATCCCAGCCTGAGGCGGTCCTGCTGTATAGTGTGCGCTCGTGCAGTCTGTTTTCCTGCCGCCGCCAGAATTCAATCGTCTCCGGCGTCACCCGAAAGCCCGACCAAAACTCAGGCCGGGGAACCGGGACATCCTTGAATCTGGCTTCATAACGGGCCACCTGCTGCTCCAATTCGTTCCGCCCGTCAAGAACACTGCTTTGTCGCGACGCCCATGCGCCGATTTGGCTGCCGCGGGGACGACTGGCGAAATAGGCGTCGGCGTCGGCGCCCGCCACCTGTGAGACACGCCCGGAAACGCGCACCTGGTACTGAATCGCCTCCCAGTAAAAACACAGCGCCGCTTTCGGATTGCTGCGCAGCTCTTCAGCCTTACGGCTGTTGAGATTGGTGTAAAAGACGCAGCCGCTTTCGTCGAATTCCTTGAAGAGCACTGTCCTCACCGAGGGCGTGCCGTCGACTGCCGCAGTCGCCAGAGCCATCGCGCGCGGCTCGGGAGCGCCGTACGTTTCGAAACGCGAAAAGAGTTCGAGGAAAAAGGCGATCGGATCCGCGGGCGGTTCCATGAATGTGTTCCAGGCGTTTGGATGTGACTGTTTCGACTTGAAGCGGCGAAAATATACTGATTCTTTCGTCCTTTTGCAAACGCTTTGTCGGTTCGCCTTTGGCTTCCGCGCCGAAGGCTGCATGATAACGGCTGCCGCCAGAGAAACCGCCTTCTCCCGACCCTGACGGCCACCCTGTTGCCGTCAAAACAGCTGTTGCTTTTGACTCCAGGAAATCTTACCTTGCGGCTGCTTTGAAGAATCTGATACCCAACAATGGCAAGAACAAGCCGGTTCAGGTCGATTATCCACGGGAGTGGCTGTTCAAAGTTATCGGTCTGGATCTCGAGTTATTGAAGACGGCTATCGAGGAGCTGTTTCCCGATCAGCGCCACCGCCTGAATGTATCCCAACGGAGTTCCCGGGGGAAATACGTGAGCATGGATTTTCTGTTGACGGTGGCCAGTTTCGAGGAGTGCGATCGGATTTATCAAAGCCTGAGAAATCACCCACATGTTACAATCGTCATGTAAAGCGAAAGGAACGCACATGAGGAGATGGTACGTAGCTTTTGCACTGTTGAGCCTGATGCTCCTGGCTCTGTCATGCAGTAGCGAATCCGGTAAAACCGATGACAAAGCACAGGATAAAACGATGGCCCAAGATCAGAATTTGACCCCAGACCAACAATTCCTGGTCGATAACCGTGAAAAAGACGGTGTCATCGAGACGGCCAGCGGCCTGCAGTACAAAGTGCTGACTGAGGGCAGCGGCCCCAAGCCTTCGGCCACAGACCAGGTGACGGTACACTACCGCGGCACCCTGATTAACGGCAGCGAGTTCGACAGCTCGTACAGCCGGGGAACGCCAGCCACCTTCCCGCTCAATCGCGTCATCCGTGGCTGGACTGAAGGGCTGCAACTGATGAACGTCGGCAGCAAGTACGAATTCTACATTCCTTCGGAACTCGGCTACGGCAACCGTGGCGCCGGCGCGCAGATTGGACCAGGCGCGACCCTGATTTTTGAAGTCGAACTGCTGAAGATCAATTGAAGCCGCAGCGAATGGCAACCAGGGCGGGGATTCTTTTCTCCGCCCTCATCTTTTTTGCGGGCATGGTCCTGGCCCCGGCAGCGTTCAGCGGACAGCCGGATGGCAAGCTGCACCAGCCTCAGGCAACAAAGGGCGAGGACGCGACCTGTAATCAAACCGCCTGTCCCGGCAAGGCAACCGCCCAGCGCCTGTCCACGAAGACGCTCGAACTTGAAGAGATGGTGACGCCGGTAAAAAAAGTCGGCTCCCGAAACGTTCCGGCGCTTTCCGTATTCACTTCGAGCGAACAGCGGAAGGAAGCCGGGCAAATGCGGCGACTGCGGCTGCTTCTGCTCCAGTTCGCGGTCACGCGCTTCTATTCGCTCTGACCGTTGGCCAGGGGCGTTCCTCTCCTGCGGTAAAAACCCCCGCGGAGTCATTTTGACGTCGGTCTAAAGATAAGTCTCCCGCAATCGATTTCCCCACCTTTCTCTTGTTTCTTTAACATTTGTTTCGCATATTTAACCTTTAATTAACTTATCTTCCTGTCATTTCTGTTTGAACACCAGTCTTTGCGGGGAGGACAGTCCGTCCAGCCCATTCGTTTGACACGCTATTCCGTGTCTGAACGTGCCGGTAGAATAGGAGTCACTTCGAGGAGGCCTCATGCGAAAACTACGAATTGCGGTTATCGATCTCGTTACGAAAGGACCGACCAAGGCCTTGTGGGCAAGAGTCATGCACGCAAACATGGCCAGCATCATGCCACAGGTCATCGCTCTCTGGTGCGAGCAGGAAGGGCACGATGTCACGCTCGAGTGCTACACCGGCTTTGAAGATATTCTTGAAAATGTCGAGGACCGCTACGACGTGGTTTTCATCGGAGCGTTTACCCAGGCCGCGCAGCTCGCCTACGCCCTGAGCAATTACTACCGCTCGCGCGGCGCGATTACGGTTATCGGCGGGCCGCACGCGCGCTGCTACCCCCAGGACGCCGCGCTTTATTTCGACTATGTTCTCGGCTTTACCGACAAAGAAATCGTGCGCGACGTGTTGCAGGATGTCTCGCAGCACCGTCCCGAAGGCCTGATGCTCTCGGCGAAAAGCCAGCCGCAATTCCTGCCCGGAGTGCGCGAGCGTTGGAAATACATCGATGCAACTCTGCAGAAGGCGCCTCTCATCAAGATCGTGCCGATGCTGGCGAGCCTCGGCTGCCCTTACACGTGCAGTTTTTGCATCGACGCCGATATCAGCTACCAGCCGCTGGAGCTGGAAGTGCTCAAGGAGGATCTGCGCTTTCTGCTGCAAACGGTCAAACGACCGCGCATCGCCTGGCACGATCCGAACTTCGGCGTCCGCTTCGACGAGCAGCTTTCCGCCATCGAGGAGGTCGCTCCCCCCGACAGCATCGATTTCATCGCCGAAAGCAGCCTGTCTCTGCTGGCGGAGCCGCGCCTTAAACGGCTGAAGCACAACGGTTTCAAAGCGTTGCTGCCTGGCGTCGAGTCGTGGTACGACCTCGGCAACAAGTCGAAAACCGGCACCCAGTATGGCATCGAGAAGGTGCAGCAGGTGGCCGAGCATGTCAACATGATTATGGAATACATCCCCTACGTCCAAGCAAATTTCGTGCTCGGCCTCGACTGCGATTCGGGCTCGCACCCCTTCGAGCTGAGCAAGCGTTTCGTCGACAAATCGCCGGCTGTCTTTCCCGGCTATTCGCAGTTGTCGGCCTTCGGCCAGGCCGCCCGCCTGAATCTGGAATACCAGAAAGCCGGCCGCGTGCTCGCCTTTCCATTTCATTTCCTGAACAACAACCACGCGATGAATGTCAAGCCAAAGAACTACTCGTGGCCCGAATTCTACGACCATCTCATCGATTTGACTGAGTACAGCTTCTCGCGCCGGGCTATTTATCGCAGATTCACTTCGATGCAAGCGCGCATTCCCAAATGGATGAACTTCCTGCGCGCTATCTCCTCCGAAGGCTACGGCCGGATTCGCTATTACAAGGAGATCAGACGCCGTCTCGACGAGGACCCGGAATTCCGTCCATTCTTCGAAAAAGAGACCGACCGGTTGCCACAGTTCTACGTGGACCGTATCCAGAACGACCTCGGCCCGCTCTGGGAGTGGCTGCCGAAAGAGGCGATTTACCACGATCCGTATGCCTACCTCAAATCGGAATCCGGTAGCGTGATTCATGCTGAGGAGGCGCGGCCCGCAGTGGAGGCTTAGACATGGTGCACGTGGAAAACGCAGGGGAGCTGGCCATTGTTCGGATGGAGCGCGGCAAGGTCAACGCGCTCGATCTGGAGCTGCTGGTTGAATTGCGCGAGGCGTTGCAGCGGCTGGCGGACTCGGACGCACGCGCGCTTGTCCTGACCGGCGCCGGGCCCTGCTTTTCCGCCGGCGTCGATCTTTTTCGCGTTACCAAAGAGGGCAAACCCTACCTGCAGAAATTTTTGCCCGAACTGCACAACGCGTTGCTGCGGCTGTTTACCTTTCCAAAGCCGATCGTGGCCGCGATCAACGGCCACGCCATCGCCGGCGGCTGTATTCTGG
>CAZTNL010000329.1:0-4301 GCA_964614885.1 uncultured Calditrichaceae bacterium
CAGTCTGCCCAACGCCACGAGCGACTGCGTGGCGGGCCACTGCCGGATCACCGCGTCCGCCGTGGCGCCGACAAGGCCGCGTTTCCACTTGGCGAATTCCCCGCGCGCGCCGAGCACCAGCATATCCACCACCGGCGCCTTTTCCGAAATGATATCAGCCGGGGAACCCTGGGCGAGCTCGGTGGTAAATTTGACCTCGCTCTCCTTCAGAATGGAAGTGCATTTCTCCAGGACGGCCTGGGCCTTTTCCTGTAAAATCTTCTTACTCTCTTCCTTGTAGACCGTCGACGGGATAATGGGCACGAACCCTTCCGTTCCCATCACCGCGGCCCACTCGAAGATTCGCACATCGATAATCGAAAGAACCCGGATGGTCGAGCCGAACGAGCGCGCAAGCGCGATCGCATACTTCAATTGTGCGTCCGTATAGACCGAGCCGTCTACCGGCAGGCATATCGATTTTACCATACATCCCTCCGCATCAACCCCAATCCTCAGCTTTGGCCGCCCGCGTCATCAGATCAAAAACCGCCTGGTGCGGATCCTTGCCCTCAAATAACAACTGGTAAACCTCGTTCGTGATGGGGACATCGACATTGTGGCGCCGCGCCAGCTCGTAGGCTGACCGGGTTGTACGTACGCCTTCCGCCACCATCACCATTTCCGCCAACGCTTCATCGAGTGTCTTGCCCTTGCCGATTTGCTCGCCAAGAAAACGATTGCGGCTGTACTTGCTCATGCAGGTAACGATCAGATCGCCCATTCCCGAGAGGCCGGCGAAAGTCAGCGAGTCCGCGCCGAGTTTCGTACCCAAGCGGGTGATTTCGGCCAGCGCCCGGGTGATCAGTGCTGCCTTGGTGTTATCCCCGGCGCCCACACCGTCGATAATGCCGGCGGCCACAGCCACCACATTCTTGAGCGCAGCGCCAATCTCCACACCGATGACATCGTACGCCTTGTAGACGCGAAAGGTGGATGACATGAACGCTTGCTGCACCCAACCGGAGGTTTCCGGCTCCTCCGAAGCAGCAACCACAACCGTCGGAACGCCCCGGCTAACCTCCTCGGCATGACTCGGGCCGGACAGTACCGCAATCTGGCGCATTGAAAATTTCTCGGCCAGAATCTGGCTGACTCGCAACAGCGTCTCATTTTCTATTCCCTTGGCGACGCTGGTGATGATCGTCTCCGGGGAAATAGGTGGAAACTTTTCGATCGTAGCCCGCACCGCATGCGACGGCACTGCCATGACCAGCCCATCCTTTTCGTGAACCGCCTCATCGAGGTCGTTGGTGAAGCTCACGTCGCCGCTTATGGCCGCCCCCGGCAAGTACTTGCTGTTGACACCGTCCCGCCTGAGCGCTTCCACCAGAGATGCGTCCCGATCCCACATGATGACTTTGTGGTTGTTGGACAGCAGGGTAATCGTCAGAGCGGTGCCCCAACTGCCACAGCCAACAATTCCGAAACGGGCCAAAGCTTACCTCTCTGTTTTTTGAACAGTACCAATAACCCAGTTGTTTATGCCCCCAGCAGAACAAGTTTGTTTTACCGCGTCTGTTGAGTCGGAGGCCGCAATCACGACCAAACCAATCCCCATATTGAACACGCGCCGCATCTCCGCGTCACCGACATTTCCCGTACGCCGGATCAAGTCGAAAATCGCCGGAACGGGCCAGGCCCCCCAGTCGATGTGCAGCGACTGTCCGGCTTGCAGAACCCGCCGGGTGTTGCCAACGATGCCTCCGCCGGTAATGTGCGCGATCGCGTGCACGCCAGCCCCTTCCCTCAGAGACCGCATGACCGGCAGATACGACCGGTGCACCCGGAGCAACTCCTCACCGAGCGTATGTCCCAGCTCAGCGACGTGCTTGTCCAGAGGCTTCTCGTGGCCGTCAAAAAAAACCTGCCGGACCAGCGAAAAACCGTTGGTGTGCAATCCGTTCGATTCGAGGCCGATGAGCACGTCACCTGCGGAAACCATCTCTCCGCTGAGAATCTCCTCCTTTTCGACAACACCCGTGATGTTGCCGGCCAAATCGAAGCTGCCTGGCAGATAGACGCCCGGCATTTCCGCCGTCTCCCCTCCGACCAGCGCACAGCCGGCGCGCGAGCAGGCAGCGGCCATTCCGCCAACCACGCCTTCGAGCACGTGCGGCTCCAGCTTATCCGCGGCAAAATAGTCGGTAAAATAGATGGGATCCGCGCCGCAAACTCCGATGTCGTTGATGCAGTGATTCACCAGGTCTTCGCCGATGGAATCGTAGACCTGCATCATCTGCGCGATCATCACCTTCGTGCCAACGCCGTCACTGCTGCTCACAAGCACAGGATTGCGGTACTTCCCGGCGTCGAACTCGTAGAAGCCGGAAAACAGGCCGATGCCGTGCAACACGCTGGCGTTGTGCGTCGCCCGGGCCAATTCTTTTATTCTGCCTGTCACTTTATCGGCGGTGTGCAGATTGACTCCTGCCGCCTCGTACGACGTCTGGCTCATTCGCTGCGCAACTGCTCCCAATAAGACGCTCGAACATCTTGAAAAAACGACCTGCCCGGTTCCGCGCTGTAGTCCGGATACGTCCAGTCGCTGGCTACGTACCGGCCGTGCTGGTAGCGAAGCTGGACGTCGCCGTAGACACCCTGGCCAAGGTAAACGCGGTGCGCGAAGTTCTTTGAGGAAGCGACCACGATTTTGGCGAGTTCCATGTAGAAGGGGTCGATATTCACCTTCCGCCTGCCGTTCACGGAAAATTGTTGCTCGATCCGCATCGCGCTTAGTTTCCCCGCTACCAGAAAGTCCGGCTGGCGCATTCCGGCGAAGGCGAAAAATTGTTTGGTGAGACCCTTTCCCATTTCCGGCTCATAATAACTGGTGTGCTCGAATGCAAACGAAGAAGACCGCAATTCCACCTCGCCAAAGTCCACGCGCAGCGCTGCGAGCGATTCCTTCACCGGGAAACCCGCTCCCCATGTCAATGCTGCCAGAAACTTTACCGGCGACGGCGTCCTGAGGTTAGGCGGCCAGGTGTCCAAGGATCGCAAGCTCAACAAATGTAACCAGACTTACGACAAAATGTACAAATAAGGACAAATAGATGCTATCGCTTTTTTTCACCAGGTAACCGAGAAAGATGCCGTAAACCGTGCCCATGAGCATGCCGTCCGGCCCGTTCATCAGAGGCATGGCCGAATACATCATGCCGTAAAGCAGGCCCTGCGCCACGACCGCAGTCGTGCCATCTGCGGCGCGCTCGACCCGTTCGAGAATAAAACTGCGAAAAATCGATTCCTCGACGATGGCAACGTACAGGGCAAATCCGACAGCCACGACGATGAGCGCATCGACCGGCAAGGCCAGAGCCACCGGATTGGTGTAGGTATCCTGCCGCAGCCAAATCCAGACGCCGAACATCAAACTCATGACAATGGCCCCGGCCAGGGCAAGCCGTCCGTGAGCGCCGGTTTTGCCCTTAAAGAAATACAGGTCGCTCCATTCCGGCCCCTCGAAGAAGATCAGGCTGACCAAGCCGGTCATGACCAGAATGAGCGCTCCGGGATAGGCGATGCCGACGCTGCTCATGAGCCTGAGCAGGGCCGCGAACACGAACAGCATGGTCGCCAGCCGCCCAAAGGCGACAGCGGGCCGTACCAGGCGCGTGGCAACAGCGATGACCAGCAAAACGGCCAGCCACCAGGGGCTGCTTGCCCACAGGAAGCACATGCCGGCGACAGTAAGCACGAAGAGAAAAATTAAGGTCTTTTTTATCATAAGTCGGGCATCTTTGGATTAGCCTGATACATTCACAAATGTTGCCACCGAGCCACAGAGGAACAAGAACTTAGAGAAACTGTTCACCGCAAAACACGATTTCGAAAAATCAGAAAGGTTCACTGTGTACTCTGCGGCTCCGTGGCTATGAGTTTTTCAGATTAGGAAAAGGGTGGGTGTCATTGAGAAAGTGCCGGGGGAGGGACTCGAACCCTCACGGACCGAAGCCCACTGGATTTTGAGTCCAGCGCGTCTGCCAATTTCACCACCCCGGCAGGTTTTTTCCACTCGAGCCGCAATCGCAATCGATTGCAGAGCGGGTCGTTTTGCAAGCGTTTGCTGCCTGCCAAATATACAAGTTACGGGCTAAAATGCAACCTATTTCTGCCGCGACCGAGGCGTTGTGGCCGGCAACGAAAGACGGGCAGCGGCCGCCGACAAAGCCCCGCGACCGCGGCGCAGATGCCACCGGTCAATCGACTTGTGCCGAGGGCCGGAATCGAACCGGCACGGAGAATAATCTCCGAGGGAT
>CAZTNL010000330.1:0-4299 GCA_964614885.1 uncultured Calditrichaceae bacterium
CCACGGCAAGAGCATGGCCGCCGTCAGTTGCGCGCAGATGGTGCGCGGCGATGTGCTCAGTTACGGTCCTACCCGCGCCCCAGGTTTTTACATGGTTCCAAGGCCCGATCCCTACCGTCCGCTTTTTAAAAAAGAGGACGGAACGATTGACACGGACGCTTATATTCGCTTTTATGAGGACTTTATCCACGAGAGCACCGTGGGCAATGTCGCCGCGTTTGTGCTGGAACCGGCCCAGGGCTGGGGCGGCTCCATTTTTCCGCCGGACGATTTTTTCCCCAAGCTGCGAAAGCTCTGCGACGACAAGGGCATCCTGCTTTTCGCCGACGAGGTGCTCACCGGCATGGGACGCACCGGCGAGTGGCTGTGCATGAACCACTGGGACGTTGTGCCGGACATTCTCACCCTGGGCAAATCCTTTGGCAACGGCTTTCCGGTCACCGCCATGGTGGTCAAGGAGGAATACGCCGAAGCGCTGGACAAAATTTCCGCGTCGTCGAGCTACGGCGGCAATCCCATGGCCTGCGCCGCCGCGCTGGCGTCCATCGAGGTGATCGAGGAGGAAGATATCCTCGACAACGTGCGCACTGTGGGCGCGCATTTCATGCAGCGCATGAATAAGATGAAGGCCGAACACCCGATCATCGGCGACGTCAAGGGCAAGGGCTTTTTGCTCGGCATCGAGCTGGTCAAGGACAAAGCGACGAAAGAGCCGTTCGACGAGGCCGGCAAGCTGGTCTACCAAAAGGCCTTTCGCAAGGGCCTGGCCTGGATTCCTGCCGGGCACATTCTGCGCATGTCGCCGCCCTTGATCATGGATGAAAAATACGCCGACCTGGGACTGGATATGATTGAAGAGTTCATTGCCGAGGTGGAAAAGGAGTTTGGCTATAAATGACAAGGGTTGAAAATGACTAAGAAAAAAATTCGTTTTGGCATTATCGGCTGCGGCTTGATGGGACGCGAGTTTGCCGTGGCCACTGGCCGGCGCTGCCGGACATGGAGGTGCAGCCGGAGATCGTCGCCATCTACGATGTGAACGAGAATCTTTTTCCGTGGTACAGGGATAATTTCGATTCCATCAAAATGGTCACTACGGATTACCGCGACCTGCTGGCCGACGACGACATCGACTTTATCTACTGCGCCGTGCCGCATCACTTGCACGGGAAAATTTATATTGACATCATCCGCGCCGGCAAGCACTTTCTTGGCGAAAAGCCTTTCGGCATCGACCTTGAGGCGAACGAGCGCATCCTGCAGGCCATTGCCGAGCATCCGAATGTCTTTGTCCGCTGCTCGTCCGAGTTTCCTTTTTACCCGGGCGCGTACCAAATTCAAAAATTCATCGCCGATGATCCCTGGGGCACGATCATCCACGTCAATGCCAGCCTAATGCATTCGTCGGATATGAATTTCGAAAAGCCCATCAACTGGAAGCGAATGATCGACATGAACGGGGAATACGGCTGCATGGGCGATCTTGGCATGCACACGCTGCACATCCCCATTCGCGCCGGGTGGGTTCCCAGGACGGTTTCGACGTCGCTCTCCAACATTGCCAGGCAGCGACCGGACGGCAAAGGCGGAACGGTCGCCTGCGAAACCTGGGACAACGCCACGCTGCAATGCACGGTGAAACATCCGCAGGATAACTATGATTTCCCCATGACGATAAAGACCTGGCGCATCGCTCCGGGCGAGACCAATACCTGGTCCATCGAAATCCTCGGCACAAAATTCAGCGCCCGCTACGGCACAAAATATCCCAAGACATTGCAGACAATGAGCTACACGAACGGCGGCAAGCAGGAATGGCGCAGCGAGGACCTGGGCTACAGTTCGGTTTATAAAACCATCACCGGCGGCATCTTTGAGTTTGGCTTTACCGACGCCATCCTGCAAATGTGGGCGGCCGTGCGCGATGAATTTTTGCACCCGGAAAAAGAGATGCCTTTTGGCTGCGTCAGGCCCGAGGAAACCCGCATCCAGCACCAGGTGCTGACGGCGGCTTTGCAGTCGTTTAACAAACAACAGATAGCGGTTTTGTAAAAATGGCCGATTCGAGCCAAAAAATATTTCTGGTGCTGGACATCGGCACCAGCGACATCAAGTGCGGCGGCGTCGATGCCGTGGGAAATATTGTCGCCCGTCGCAAACGCGAGTTTCCCATGACGCAGAAGCAAGGCGCTTTTGAAATCGATTTTGATGTCTTTTTAGACGCAACCGCCGAGCTGTTGCGCGAGTGTCTGGCGGACGATCTTGTGCGGCGGGCCGGGGTCGAGGCGCTGCTGGTCGTCAGTCAGGCGCAGACCTTCGCCCCGGTGGACGCCGATTTCCGTCCCCTGCGGCCCGGCATGGTCTGGCTGGACGAACGGGCCGATGAAGAAGCCGCTTATCTGCGGGAACGCCTGCCGGATTTCAATGCGGCGGCCGGGTTCGCCCGTCCCCTGGTGGCGCTGTACGTCAGCAAGCTGCTGTGGCTGAAACGGCATGAGCCCGACGTCTTTGCAAAAGCGCGCGCCTTTCCGCTGATCAATGAATTCCTGGTCTACAAGTTGACCGGCCAATTCTATTCCGACAGCAGCAGCTTTGGCATGGGCGGCGTGTATGATTTTCGTCGAAATGACCTGAACCCGGAGATACTGCAAATCCTGGGTCTGACGAAAGACTTTTTCCCGCAGGTGGAAAAAGCCGCCGTGAAAGGCGCATTGATTTCCGAACAAATTCGACGGGAATGGCGTTTGAGCGAGCGTTTCCCGGTGTTCATGTGCGGCAACGACCAGGGCGCTTCCGCCTGCGGTGCGGGATTGCGACGACCCGGCGATGTGAACATCAACTTTGGCACGGCCCTGGTCATTTACACGGTCACCGGGTCCCTGACCGCAGACCTGGGCGACGACCAGATCGCCGGCAAGCATCCCATAGGCGACTCTTATTTTCTGCTCAATTTCGAGAGCGACTTTGGCATGCAGATACGTCGGCTGAAAGAAAGATTTTTCACACGAGAAAGTTACGATCAGCTCTTTCGGACTTTTCTGCAACATGCGGACGTCGCAGCGCAGCCGCCCGCCGATAACGCCGACCGGGATTCGCTTTCGCCGGAGCATGCGCATCGGCTCTGCGCCGGGGTCGTCAAGTATTACCTGGCTCGCTTGCAGGCGCATTTTGAACGCATTCAGCAGGCTGTTGCCGTGAAGAATATCTCTCTGTCCGGCGGCATGGCGCAATCGAGCGTTTGGCTCGACATCTTGCGCGATGTTCTGAAACAGCCGTTCACTGTGAACAATCGCGTCGATGCCGGATTGTTCGGCGCCATTGAAATTTATTTACAGAACAAAACCGGGAGAAAAAGCCATGACCGATTTCACTTATGAACCTTCACAGCATGTGCCTTTTCGAGACAAGACGGTGCTCGAGCGCGTGCGCAAAATTAAGCGCGAAAAGATCGAAAAGCATCCGAATCCGGATTATCGCATCCGCGTCGTGCCGGACGCCGATCTTTCCATCATCATGCTGTTTGACGCCTTTCATCGCATCAAAACCGCGGCGGACAACAATGAGCCGATCGTGATGATCATGCTCAATCCCTGGCCGATGTTCAGGATGCTGGCGCACATGCTCAACAAATTTCGCGTGGACTGCCGCAAGCTGCACACCTTTAACATGGACGAATACGCCGACCAGGACGGCAATATTGCGTCGGAAACGTGAGAGTTCGGCTTTGGCCATGCGTTCAAGAAATATTTCTGTCACAATCTTGACAAGGATATCTGTCCGCCGGAAGCGCAGATTCATACGCTCACCAACGACAATCTCCGGGATTACGGCCAGATGATCTCCGATCTCGGCGAAGCGGACATCGTCTATAGCGGGCCCGGCTGGACCGGGCACCTGGCCTTCATCGAGCCGGATGCGCCGGAATTTAAAGCCAAGTCCATGCAGGAATGGATGCAGATGGGGCCACGGATTGTCACGCTCAGTCCTTTCACGCTGGCGCAAAACTCCCTGCACGGAAGCTTTGGCATGAGTGGCGACCTGGCCATGGTGCCGCCCAAAGCCGCAACCATTGGCCCGGCTCAGGTTGTCAGAGCAAAAAATCGGATGCAGTTGTTTGGTATTACGGTACACGGCACGACCACTTCCTGGCAGCGGCTCATCGCTCGCCTGGTCATGCACGGCGAGCCGACGCCGCTGGTCCCCGAATCCGTGCACCAGCTTTTGCGCACGGACGCTTATGTGACTGAGACCATTGCCATGAACATTGAACCGGACTGGGAAAAGGGCTATTGAATGACT
>CAZTNL010000331.1:0-4298 GCA_964614885.1 uncultured Calditrichaceae bacterium
TCAGTGGGGACAATTTGGTAGGCTTTTATAATTGTACTCGCAACGACGATATTTTGCGAAACGAAAGGAACTCAAGTGCCCCTGCTTGTCATTCTGTGGGCAAGCAGCGCGGAGGGGTTCATTCCAAGCGGACGCGCGCGGCTAAGACTTTGCCGCGGTCAGGAATGATTTTGCTTACGGTCTGGACTTGACTGTGGGTTTCCCTGGTAGAAGTAAAAAGGCCCCGGTGTCAAATCCGGGGCCTTCTTGTGTTCCTGGTTGCTTACACGAACGTCTTACCTGAGCAGAAGCATCTTGCGCGAGAGTCCGATATTTTCCGTTTTCAGCCTGAGAAAGTAGACACCGCCGGCAACTTGCTGGCCCTGGTCATTGCGTCCGTCCCACCGTGTGCTGTACGCACCGGCAGGGCGTACACCTTCGAAGAGAGTCCGGATACGTTGCCCAAGCAAATTGTACACGCCCAGGGAAACGTTCGTGGC
Organism: uncultured Calditrichaceae bacterium; assembly: GCA_964614885.1. Taxonomy (GTDB): domain Bacteria; phylum Zhuqueibacterota; class Zhuqueibacteria; order Oceanimicrobiales; family Oceanimicrobiaceae; genus JAJDAG01. The sequence continues at coordinate 480 of CAZTNL010000331.1, forward strand.
CCGGGAAATCGTGTAGCTGACCACCGTACTCGGGTTGAACGGATTCGGATAGTTTTGCGCCAGGGCGATGCCGTCGGGCGTTTGCGACTCATTCGCCGTTTCCACCGCCGTCAGAACGCTCCGCAGGTCAGGCAGGGTGAGGTCGATGCCACCGGTCAAACCCGGACTGGTGACAGACACCTGGTCGGCGTTCGGCGGAATGGAGGCGAAGAAGGGCAGGAGTGCCTCGGGATTCCCATTGCTGGACGCTAGCGTAAACAGCAGTGAAAAAAGATCCAGTTCGCCCGGATTGATCTCGATGGCTGTGGCCGGGTACCAGACGTCCCCGTGTAGCTGAATGTTCAGATTGCTCGAAAGGTCGCCGGAGGAGCCCAAAAGGCCGAAAATGAGCGACAGCGGATCGGCGTTTCCCAATCCGCCGGTGTTGGCGTTCTCGAGCAGCAGCAATATCTGGAAGAACGAAAAGGTGCGGATAGAGTAGTCGCCTGCGCGGAGTCCCGGAATGAAATACTCTCCGGTTCCGAGCGGCCTCCTTGTCTCGGGATCTATGCCGCTGATGCCGGCGGATTGGACATGCCCGGTTGCATCATAGGCCAACACGAGAATGCCATCAAGCGCTGTACCGTCCATATTCGTTACGGTGCCGGAAATGATGCCCGTGCCCGCATCGAGGTCTATATTCGCGGCGGCCATTGCGTCGGATGAAACCGCGAGCGTTGTGGTATTGGCATCTCCGAAGGACGCGCCGCCGCCGTAGTAGGTCGCCGAGTAGCCCTGTTCGGCGGTCAGTGCCTCTATTTTGTAATTCCCTGGCGGGAGGCCGGGAATCCGGTAGCCACCCGAGAAGCTCAGGTCCGAGCTGCCGGCCACTTCGCCGGTGACCGCATCATAGGCCACGACAAGGGTTTGATCGAGAGAATCTGCGCCGGCAGGAAAACCAGTGCCTATACTTATGACACCCTCGATGCCCCCGGCCCGAACCATCCTGAAATCGATGTTGCCGGCAGCGTTCGGCGCGGTTACTGCCACCGGATCGGCGTCGGCGAGCGTGGTTTTTCCGTCGTAAAACTGGGGGACATAGACCACCTGGTCCTGAACGGTCGTTTTCATCAACGTGCCCGATTCGCTGTTCAGCCCGCCATTGCTCCCGGACAGGTCCAGCCCCATGATAGCGAGTAGCTTGAAATCTCCTGATGGCAGCGGGCCGGCCGAGTAGGAAGCGTCCGAGGAATCGAATTCAGAGAGCACCAGCTCAGGCAGACCGGTATCGGCGTTGAAAACCACGACCGAACCTTTGCCTGTTACCGGCGTTGTGCCATCGGTCTCGAAGAAATGTCCGCTGATGGTCCCGCCAAGCTGCAGCTCAAAATCGATACCCTTGGTCGTATCCGGCGCTGTTGCAGTTACCGGGGTGGCGTCCTGAAAATCGAACAGGCTCGACACATCCATGTAGTATTCATCGACCACGACGCCCTCGCCCCGGCCGAAGAGGGTGACCGTACGCAGAACATAATCACCGCCTGCCAGGCCTCCCAGCACGTAGTTTCCTAAACTGTCTGAGAGCGTGACGGAGAAATCGATGTCGTCAAAGGGGAATTTGCCGATCGCGCCGAGGTCGAGCTTTGCGGCGATGACCATGACGGAGTCGAGGCCCGAGCCGGTATTGTCGGTAATTTTGCCTGATATGGCGCCGCCGGCGTCCAGTGTGAAATTAATTCCAGTCACACTGTCGGTGCCTGCGCTGATGACCACCGGCGTCGCATCCGCGGACGTTTGAGCTTCCTGATAGTATTCGCCACGTACCGAGGGTGGCAGCAGAAAACCGGTAAAGTTGTTGGCATACATCACGTATGAGCCGGGATCGAGGCCGTCAACTTCGTAGCGGCCAGAGTCGGAGGAAACCGCGATTCCAGCGATCGTCGTGTCGGAAAGATCAAACGCGAAGACGAAACTCAGTATAACCGGCACATCCTGCGGGCCGGTAACCGTTCCGGTTATTTTCTTACCTGAGGACGATTCGCCGCCTGCGGGCAGGCTAAAGTCGATACCGGTAACCACGTCATCAAACGTCGCGATGACGATTGGGTCTGCGCTGTCAACGTCCGGCTTATTGTTCCAGAACACGGGGGAAAGACCGGAAACGTCCGCCCGAAGCTTGAACGTTCCCGTCGCAGAAATTCCGATTGTGTAGTCGCCGTTCCCGTCGGTGAAGACCGAGATTTCGTGACTTGTGCGCAGCGTGGTGGCATCGAAAAGGGTGAAATCGACGGTTCGGAACTCGACCGGTGTTGTGCCGTCGCCTTCGAAGATCGTGCCGGAGAGACTCGCCCCAGACAACAGGTCGAAATCGATACCCGGCGTGTTGCCGCTGTCGGTCACATCCACCAGCGTGGCATCACGCCAGTTTTTGAAGTCATCGAGCAGCACGTTGTCATAAAATTCGTCGACGAATGCGCTGTTTGTCGCAAGATAGTAGCTGCCAGCATCCAATCCGGAGAGGGTGTAGTCTCCGGAGAAGTTCGGGGTGGCGGAAGCAACAAAAAAACCGTGCTCATCAAAGGCCAGCACCTCGATGCTCTCGAAGGTCGTGGCGCCTTCTACGAGCACGCGACCCGATATGCTGCTCGTTTGTGCGCTCTGCACTGCCGAGTGGCGGTGCCGCTTGAGAAGCTGCAAAGCATGGTTGGGCGCCCTGACGCTCCGGCTCTGCCGGGTCAAGGCAGACACAAACGCTCTCATCTTTTCGCCCGCAGGATAGTCGCGAATCTCCTGCTGAAAGCGCTTATCCGAACGCAATTGCAGAGCCCGCTTTTCCACTTCGTTCAGAAACGTACTATTTGCCTGTGCTAGTTGCAGGTACTGCGCCGTCCGGGTATTGGTCTTGTTCGCGAACGCGTAAACAGACCGCCCTCGGGATTCGGCTGCTGCTCCGGACATCAAGGCAAAGAGCAGCACCGACAGGCAGACAGCGTTGACAAGCATATTATCAACTCGCTTCATTGAAGCCTCCTCGTGGTTGGTGGATTGTTGCTGGCACTGTGGTCAGAGTGCGCCGGGATTTTTTTGGGTTCTTAGGTTGAAAATAGTGCACTGGAACGGCATTGTCAATTATATTCTTACAAACAAGACTGAATTAAGTGCCATGCCAATCTTCTCTCGCCTTCCGGGAGCATCTTCACCTTACAGAGAAGGCAGGGCAGCAAGGTTGTAAAAAAAGGGCGGCCCCCTCAGCCGCCCATCTTGATGACACTTGCGTTGTTTGCAAACTGTCGACATCGTGTCTCAGGCAATACCCTCCGGAAGCTGGGAGCTTCCGAAGGGTATGCACTTACCTAACGTGGCGAGACCTGACGTCGAGCAGGTGGGTTAATAAAGCGAGGTGCTGCCCGGTATCGGCATGACAATCGCGCCCAGGATGCCGGACGGAATGCGCACGACGATTTCCGGGGAGGCATGCCACTCGAACGCGCCCATGTCCACGAAACCGTTGGTCGCCGTTCTGGCAAACGACTCGAGGTCGGTATCGGGTGCTTTCGCGCCGAGAGCTTTATCGATAACCGCTGAGCCGGCCTGCAGCCGCCAGTTCAGAGCGCTCGGATCGACAAACGATGGATCGATGTCGATGTTGCCGACGCCGACGTAGCCGCCGCGGATATCGTTGTAGTTCAACTCGGTGAAGCTCTGCGAGTTGAGGTAGCTTTGCCACGACGGTTGCAGCGCCGGGTTGTCCACGTGCGTTTCCTCCGCGGACCAGACGTAATTCTTGCCCCAGGTGTAGGGCAGATCCTCTTCCTCGCCGCTTACCGGCTGATCGTAGCC
>CAZTNL010000332.1:0-4285 GCA_964614885.1 uncultured Calditrichaceae bacterium
GCATGAAGTCGATATTCATCTTGTTGATGATTCTGTTTTTTACCATCGTTGGTCACGACCTTGGGCCGACTGCCTCTTTCGTACAAAAGGACGGAACCGATGGCGGTTTCGTGCCGAACTCCCTGCTCGTCGATGGCGTCAAGCTGGCGGCGAAGAAGAAATTCGATCGGGCCCGGCCGAAGTTCGAGGCGGCGAAGAGCTATTGGCAGGTTCATGCCGACGGGGCCTTGTTTCTCAAGATCCTTGCCGACGTTGATCGCAAGGCGGTGAAATCCGGGACCGCATCGAAGATCTTTAAAGCGGTGAATAATGACTACGATACCAGGCACAAGAAGGCGGTAAAGGAACTGTCCAAGCTGGTCAGGAAAAACCGGGACTACTACCCGCTCTATATCTTGCAGGGCGCCGCCCTTTACAACCTGGAAAAGCCGCAGGAGGCGGAGGCGGCTTATTCGAAGGCGGTTGAGCTTGCGCCGGACGCGGCGTTGCCACTGATTCACCGTGGCGGCTTCTACACCCGCGAAGAGGAGTACGAAGCGGCCGTGGCGGACTTTGACGAGGCGTTAAAGCGGGACCCGGCCGACCAGGCTGTGCGTTTTGGCCGTGGGTTCGCATCCTGTCTCGCGCGCGATTACGACTCGGCGATCAAGGATTTCAATGCGGCGCTGGCCGGGCATCCCGACTGGGCGAAGAGCAGCATCGTTCTCGAAGCGTTTTACAACCGCGGTGCCCTGAGACTGGAACGCAAGTCATTTCGCGGAGCCATCCGCGATTTTGACCGGGCCATTCAGCTCGACCCGGAGTATGCGGAATCTTACCTGAGCCGAGGCCTAGCGTACCGGGGGATGAAGAAGTACAGCAAAGCCATTTCGGAAATGACCATCGCCATCCACAGGAAGCCGGACTATACGGAAGCCTATTTCCAGCGCGCGTTGACCCATATCAAGCGGAAACACTATTCCCGGGCGGCGGCGGACATGAAGAAGGTGATCGAGCTGCAGCCGGGAAACGCCAAATTCGAGAGCAAGCTCGGCGAGTGCTACTATAAGCAACGCAAATACAAGTTGGCGATCAGGCGGTTCGATAAAGCGGTGAAGCTGGACGCGAATTACTTTTGGGCTTATTACTGGAAAGGGTACGCCAGCAAATACCTCGGCAAGTCACGGTCGGCCGTTCTGGCTTTTCAAAAATTCTTGAGCCTGGCGCCGGGCAATTTACGCAGCCAGCGAGCCTACGCTGAGATGGAAATCAAGGGGTTGCAGCGCGGGGGATGAGGAAAGTCCGGGAGGGTGTCACAAGAGTCCTCCTGAAGAAAACAGGCGCGCCCACGCTTAGCAAGGTCGCGCCTGTTCTCCTCAGCCGGATGCTATTTCTTGAATTTCAAAATGCGGTGGTATTCGGCGTCATCTGAGAGCAGCTTTGTCGCCTTCTGCACCACAGGATCGTGGCCGAAGCTCGCCTCGACCTCGGCGTGGGCTCCCCACAGCTTCGCGGCAATTTCTTCCTGCAATTCTTCGCTGATGAACCCCTTGCTCCGGTCGAACTCCTCATCTTTCCGGGTTTCGACCGCTTTCCGGATATCCTCCACAGACGCAGAAATCGATGCCAGATAGTCGCCCCTATCAGCAATATTCTTCAGCTTCGACAAAGCGTGTTCCGCTTCTGATTCGTATTTAAAGTCTTTTTCCTGCAGGAACGCCTTGAACTCCTCGAGCATTTCCGGTGTTACTTCGAAGTCTCTGGGCAATTCAGGGTGCTTGACGGCATAGATGACGGCGAATTGAAATGGCATGGTCTTGCGCAGAAGTTCGATTTCGAATTGCGAAAGCGAGTCCTGTTTGACCGGAACATCCGGTAGAATGCCGTGGCCGGCGTAGACGGTTCGGCCGTGCTCGGTGTGAAATTCTTCGGCGTTCTTATCGTCATTTGCCGGAGACTTTTTCTTGTCCGAAGTTCGCTCGCGGGCGCCATTCGATTCCGGATGATAGAGAATCTTCTCAGGATCGGTCAGGAAACGACGTGGGTCCTGAATGGAGCGGCCACTGGGGACGAGGTATTTCGCCGTCGTTACTTTGAGGGCGGTGTCGTCGCTGATCGGGATGACGGTTTGCACCAGGCCTTTGCCGAACGTTTTCGAACCGATCACGATGCCGCGGTCGTGATCCTGGATGGCGCCGGTGACAATTTCAGATGCCGATGCGCTGAGGCCGTTCACCAAAACGGCGAGCGGCATGTCTTCAAGGATCGGGTCTCTTTCTGAAACAAATTTCTGGACGGACCCGCTGGCCCGGCCCTTGGTTGACACGATAAGCTTGCCTTTGGGCAGAAAATTCTCACTGACGCTGACCGCCGCATCGAGCAAGCCGCCCGGGTTGGAGCGAAGGTCCAGAATCAACGCCTTCAGCCCCTTCTGCTTCAGGTCGCGGATCGCCTGCTCGATGTCCTTGCCGGCATTTCTTGAAAAATGGCTCAGACGAATCAGGCCGATACCATCTCGTACAAAGCCGGAGTAAACGACGTCGGTGACTTCGATTTCCGCCCGGATCAGACGGAATTCGATGGGTTTAGGCTCGCCTTCCCGGTCGATCTTGAGGAATACTTCGCTCCCAATTTCACCGCGCAGCAGGCTGGCTACTTTGGTGATCGTCATGTCTTCGGTCGACTGGCCGTCGATAGCGATAATCTTGTCGCCTTCCCTGATGCCGGCCTTGGTCGAGGGCGTGCCGTCAAAAGGGGGCTCCACGACCGTCGGCCACCCACCTCGCAGGCCGATGCGCATGCCGAGGCCGCCATATTTGCCGGAGGACATGATTTGCAGCTCCTGATTGTCCTCCTTTTCGATCAGCACCGTGTAGGGGTCGAGCTTGTCGAGCATCCCGTCGATGCCGGCTTTCATGAACGTGGCCGGATCGATTTCCTCGACATATTTCTTAGAGATCTCCTGGTACACCCGACCGAAGATTTCGATGTTCTTTTGGACTTGGTGGTAGTAGTCGGGACTGTAGGCGGAAACCCAGCCGGTCAGCCAACCGCTGGCCACAACGAGGGCAACGCCAAGAACGATTGCCCATGAAAGCTGCTTGCTTTTCGACTTCATGCTTAACCTCCGGAACAGTCTCAGATGTTGAGTCTGTCCTTTACATAAGTATGGATCTGGTTCTGAATCTCTTCTACGCCGGCGTCGCCGTCGATAATAATGAACCGGCTGCGCCCGGACTCAGAACGCGCTATTTCGAGATAGGCCTCGCGAACCTTAAGATGAAAGGATGCGGCCTCTTTTTCAAGCCGATCGAGCCCGTTTTCCTGTGCCCGCTGCCGCCGGATGGCGACAACCGGGTCGATGTCGATCAAAAAGGTCAGGTCCGGCTTGATGTGATGCGTCACAAATGTATTCAATTGTGCAACAAATTCCAAGTCAATTTCTCGACCGTAGCCCTGGTACGCCGTGGTCGAATCGTAGTAGCGGTCGCAAATGACGAGATTGCCCGCCTTCAGGCTCGGGATAATCTCCTGGCTCACCATCTGTGTCCGGGCCGCAGAATAGAGCAGAAGCTCAGCCTCTTTTACCAGCTCCTCATTCTCGACGTCCAGCAGGATCGACCGGATTTTCTCGGAGATGGCGGTGCTCCCCGGTTCACGCAGCAGTTTTACCGCCATCCCCTGGTCGCGCATGCGCTCGAACAGGAGGCGCGCCTGCAGCGATTTACCTGAAAGGTCAACGCCCTCGAAGGTGATCAGCCGGCCGCTCTCAGACATCGATGTCCTTCCATTTTCCACTTTTAAAACGGAAAAAATTCGTCATGGAGCGCAGGAATTCGTCACCAAAATGCACGAGCCAGAGCGCCATCAGCGAATAGCCAAACACGAAGAGCAGAGCCCAATTGAGCCCGATTTCCAGCAGAATAACGCTGCCGAGCGTGAGCCACATCAGCCATTTCAGATCGCCGACGCCACGAAGGTTGCCGATAAGGACACCATCCAGCGCTTTGGGTATCTGTACGAGGGCAAAAATGAGCATCACCGATCTGCTGAGTTCGATCACGTCGGCATCCGCAGTAAAGACCGAAACCATGGGTTTCGCGAAAATCGCCAGCACCACGAAGACTCCAAACGCGAAAACGAAAACGATGCGGTTGGCGGCAAAGGCGGTGTTGAAGGCGCCCTGGCGGTCGTCGGCCCCCAGGTTTTTGCCCACGAGCGTCATGGCGCCAAGGCTGAACCCGAGATAGAACATCGACAGGATGGCCTGGATGCGCAGCAAAATCTGGTGCGCAGCCAGTACTGT
>CAZTNL010000333.1:0-4277 GCA_964614885.1 uncultured Calditrichaceae bacterium
GATCGGAACCGCGAACACTTTTGATGAACGCCGAAATGACGTCGTAGTGGTAATCGCCCTTCTTGTCGTACGGCGTCACCTTCGATTGCAAAGCCGTCTTCACCAGGGAAACATCGACTTTGCCCTTTTCCCCGGCCGCCAGTTGCACGCTGAGCTCGAGCGTATTCAGAGCTACGCGGGCGTCGCCCCCGGCCATGTTGACCAGCAGCGTCAGCGCCTGCTCATCGACGGTCACATTTTGGCTGCGCAGAATTTCATCCTGCTTGAGCGCGCGCCTGACGATCGCTTCGATCTCCTCAAAGGCGAGCGCGTGCAACCTGTAAACCCGGCACCTCGACAGCAGCGGCGCGTTGACTTCGAAAGACGGATTTTCCGTGGTCGCGCCGATGAGCACGACGGTGCCGTCCTCGACGCTGTGCAGCAGCGCGTCCTGCTGCGCCTTGTTGAAGCGGTGAATTTCATCGATAAATAGAATGCTGCGACGGGCCAGGGCGCGGTTGGCTTTCGCTTTGGCCAGGACTTTGCGAATATCCGCGACCCCGGCGGTAACCGCGCTCATGGCAAAAAAATCGGACCGGGTTTCGCTGGCGATCATCTTCGCCAATGTGGTCTTGCCGACGCCCGGCGGCCCCCAGAACAGCATGGAGAGCAATTCATCGTTTTCGATGGCCCGCCGGAGAATACAGCCTTCGCCGACAAGGTGTGTTTGCCCGACGAATTCGGCCAGCGCACGCGGACGCATGCGGTCGGCCAGTGGCGTGGCCCGTGCCGCGTCTTCCTGAGCTTCTTTCTGAAAAAGATCCAAGGTGGTTTCACCTGGTTGGTGAGTCAATGCGAGTTGGCCGGTGTCCTTCGCAAAGTATCCACGAAAGAGTCCCGGGCCGCGCGTAGTTCAAAGTTCTCTATTTAACCACGAAAAGCACGGAAAGCACGAAAAAAACCAAAAGCGCGAAGGACTTGATAGTGGCTTCTAACCTGAAAAATTCACGAGTCGCAAAGGCGAACCCTTTTCTTTTATTTCCCGGTTTCTTCATGCGCCCTGAGATTTGCACGAAACTGGCGCCGGGCTGCGCTCAATCGATTCGGCCGGGGGCGTTCCAGCGGAACTGGGTGATGCCGCTGCTGGTGCCAAACCAAATGTAATCGCCGTCCGGCACAATCGCGGTTACGCGGTCGTCGATGAGACCGTCTTCGGTGGTAAACGTGCGCCAGTTTCCGGATTCACGGTCGAATTTCATGACTCCGTGGTCGGTCGCGGCCCAGACTACATCTTTTCCGGCAACAACTTTGTTGATTCGGGTATTGGGGAAAGCTCTTCCCTCCGGAACGCCCAGCCATTTCCGCTTTTTCATGTCGAAGACATCGATGCCGCTGCTGCTGCCGAACCAGAGTTCGTTCTCGTAGTGGGAAATCGAGGTGATCGAAGTGCTGAGCGGTCCCTCGATTTCGTCACTGAAACCGCCGGTGTGCTTGGCGGTGTCGTAGACATACACGCCACTGTTGGTTGCGGCCCAGAGCAGGTTGCGGGTCAATTCGAGGTCGCGCACCTGCACCAGCGAAAGGTTGCCCGGACTCACAGCCTCGATCTGCACGCTGTCCTTCTTCGAGAGGCTGCTGCGCACGATGCGGCTGATGCCGGCGTCGGTCGCCACCCAGATGGAGGAGTCGTCGGTGGCGGTGTCGAAAACGATGTTGTCGGCGAGCCCATCGAAGCGGTCGAAGGTGTGCCACCGGCCCAGATCTCCGCGGTACTGGGCGGCGCCGTAGGCCGTGGAAAACCAGAGCATCGCGCCTTCTGCGGTAATTTCATTGACCTGATCGCTGCGCAGGTCGGTCACGTATTTTTGCTCGTAAGTATCCCAGCGGCCGCTGTTCATGTTCCACGCGGTGATGCCCTGCCCAAGAGTGGAAACCGTTGCGCTGCCAACCCAGAGGACGTCGTCCGAAAGGGCCAGGGCATCGGCAGAAATCGTCGCCAGCCCGAAATCGAGCATTTGCATCATCAACGAGCGGGTATCGGCCTTGCCTGCGCCGAGCCCCCAGGTGGCGATCCAGGTGTTGCCCCAGTCGTCGTCGACGGCGCTCACCACGTTGGCCTGGCGAAAATGGTTGTCCTCCACGATACCTGTCGGATTAAAAAGGTACCCGTCAGGCATGAAAAAATGCGGGAATTCGCGATGATGCTGGCCGCGACGGCCAAACCAGCGAATCCGCCGGTCGCCGCGGTCGAGTTCCTGGGCATCGAGCACCACACCGCCGAACTTGCGGCTTTCATAGGCCCGGCCGGCGTGCGAGAGGAAATAGACCTTGTCTTTGTCGATCCCGATTGACTCGATGTCATCATTCGCAGGCAACCCAAACTCCTCCTTCAGCGCGTTGTGCCACTTTCTGGCCGCGGGTTGAAAATAGCTGACTGCGTAGCGGGTGGCGCACCAGAGATAGTCGGTGTCCAGGTCGTAAGCCACGACAGAAACGGTGTTGTCGGCCAGGCCGTTGCTGGTGGTCCAGGGGAAGTCCCAGCTCTCGCGGTAGCGGTGATAGCGCGTGATGCCGGAGTCGCGAGTGCCGAAGTAGATGTACTGTCTGCCGATGGCGATCGAAGTGACATAGCGCGCCATGGAGTAACTCACCCAATCCCCTTCGCGGTAGTTCGGGTTGGTTTCACGCTGTAAAGCCAGCGACGATTGCGCCAGGCTGGTCGCGGTCAGAAACAGCGCCTGTGCGAAAAAAAGAGCCAGGGCCACTTTTAGGCCTGGGCGCTTCGCAGGCGCCAGGTTGGGTGGTTTGCGCATGTTCACCAGTTTGCGAATTGAGCTCAAGCTAAAGGCCTCAGAGGGAAGATAGGAAAAGAATGAGTCTGGGTAAAGCGGTTTTTTCGTGGATGAGGCCGGAAGCGGAAAAAATGTCGTGCGGAAGGCACAAGGCCCGGGGCTTCTCGGGGCCTCGCTAGCCGTCGTCTTCGGGAAACACTGCTTCAAACTCCGCCCGAAACCGGCCCTTAAGTTCAAGGCCGGCCTGCGAGCGCAGGCGATTGTCCAGCACTTCCAGCATCGATTCGTAGTACCAGCGCTGTTGCTCCTTTGGACGGGTGAAGCGGCGCCAAACTTCTTCGCCGTGGCGCAAAAAACCGTTGCGAATTGAAATGAGATTGTGCAATTTGTCGGCGCAGACCAGCAGCAGGACTTCTTCCGGGGCGTCGCGCAAGCTGTCGAGAGTGTGTTGCTTGCGCTCTTCCCAGGAAATGTGCTTTGGCGGCTCGGTGGCGCCTTTGACCAGAACGGCGACGTCTGTGCCAAACTCCTTTTCGATCTCCGCAGTTGTCACCGGCGTATCTTCCACCGTGTCGTGCAGAATTCCTGCGATCGCCACCTGTTCGCTGCAGCCGCACGCCAGCAGGATTTCGGCGACGGCCAGCGGATGCGTAATGTAGGGAATGTTAGTGTGTTTGCGGTACTGTCCGGCGTGTGCACGGGCGGCAAATGTTATGGCCTTGAAAATCATTCTCTGCAGCTTCTCTCCTTGTCCGTCACGGTTGTCTTGGAGTAAACGTCGACGTTTCAGACAAAAATATCGAGGCTAACAACCGAAGTGTGACGGATTCTTCAAACAAAAATTCTAAATCATGTTGCGCATTCAGCGATGAATCATTATAGAGATGATTTTTAACTTTTCATAATCATTTCGGAATAAACGGTCACAACGGGTCTATTTATTGAAACGGCAAGGCACCCCTTCCCGTACATGCCAAGACATTACTCTCTACAGCGAGGTTGTTGTGAAATCGTCCTCACTTCTTCTCCTTCCGGTAGCGCTGGCAGGTTGCTTCGGTCGCCCCTCGATCCCGAAGTACTATAAGGCTACGGCGAGCGCCATCGCGGCGCGGAAGAGTTTCCAGCAGATCGTCCGAGCCGATTCGGTCGACATCCCATTGCTCGAATGGGCGCTCTTCCACGAAACCAACGTGCAACGCCGGCGGCTGGGGCTTCTGCCACTCAAGTATGAATACAAACTGCAGCAGAGTGCGCGGCAGCATTCACGCGAGATGATCAAGCTCGGCTATTTTGACCACGTCTCTCCGGACAGGCGGTACAAGACCATCGGCATGCGGCTGCGGAACGTCGGCATTAAGCACGGCATGGGAGGAGAAAACATCGGCATTCATCCGGCACAGAAAAAACAGCAGGTTGTGTTCAAAGTCGCGGACCGCAGCAGTTCGGGTGCGCGCTACGGCTGGAGAAATTTCGGCTCCGAATATACGTACGGAGAATTCGCGCAGG
>CAZTNL010000334.1:0-4276 GCA_964614885.1 uncultured Calditrichaceae bacterium
GCACAAAGCTTACGTCAAGGGTGCAGAGTTTGAATGGCAGACGCACTTTTGGTATTTACCATCTCCGTTCAAAAATGTGGTTCTGTCCGCCAATTATTCTCATATTTACTCAAGAACGGATTACCCTCGAACCATTATTCGCACGGCGCTGACCGATTCCATTAAAAGAGGCCCGATCTGGATACCCATCTATTCACCGGTGCGCATCGACACAGTTCACACCGCGCCGCTTTTACACCAGCCGGACAATATTGCGAACATTTCACTCGGTTATGATATTCGTGGTTTTTCCGCTCGTTTGTCATGGGTGTATTACGGGAAAATCTTGAACAGCAAGTCGACTCGCCCCGAGCAGGACGGCTTTAAAAACAAATTTTCTCGCTGGGATTTTCAGGTGCGGCAGAAACTTCCTCTGAATGGTTTGGAACTGGTGTTTAACGGAAATAACCTTAATGATATTCAGGAAGAATCGAAATATCGAGGCAGCATCTTCCCAACGCGGTTAGAGAATTATGGCTGGACCGGCGACGTCGGATTGCGATATCGTTTTTAAATGTTAACAATGACCGGAGGACAGCCATGCGTCTTGCACCGGCGACAACCATGTTAGAGATTATAGCCATTTTCATCATTCTCATGGGCGTTTGCGCCGCAGGTGGAACCTGCGATTTATCTCATCCCCTCGTTTTGGACGCTCAATGGCTTTCCGAAAATCAAACAAAGACAGAACTTGAACCCCTTGAAACTCCGCCCCAGTTCTTTCCCATTTTGCCGTGGGACCCACTCCATTTGTGGCAAGGTCGGTCCGGCCCGAAGCATGGGATCGAGAGCATTGCCGAGTGCAACTTTACACTGGCTGGTTTCGTGAAACCGAACGACCTGCCATTGTGCGAGCAGCATGGTCTCAAAGCGCTGATGTTCGGCCCCGCCGCTCGGGGTCCCCTCAGTCGCGACGAGTGGAAGAAGCTGTCGGACGACGAGATCGATGCCTTCGTCAAGAAGATGGTTGACGACGCTGGCACCAGCGAAGAGATTCTCGGGTACTACCTTGTGGACGAGCCCGGCGCCAGCCTGTTTCCGAAGCTCGCCGTCGGTGTGGCGGCTGTCAAGAAGTACGCCCCGGGCAAATTGGCCTACATCAACCTCTTCCCCGGCTATGCCTCCATTGGTGCGCCCGATACCTCGCAATTGGAAACGGCGAGCTTCAACGAGTACCTCGAGCGGTACGTCACCGAGGTCAAGCCGCAGGTCATCAGCTATGACGACTACATGGTCCAGTACTCGATGGACCTGAAAAACCCCGGCCCGGCGGCGCGCTACTTCCACGACTTGCTGATGGTACGGCGGGTCGCGCTGAAGTATGGCCTGCCCTTCTGGAACATTGTCTCTTCCAACCAGATCCGCTCACACACGACGATTCCCTCTCCCGCCAATCTTCAACTCCAGGCGTACACGACGCTGGCGGCTGGCGGTCGCGGCGTAACCTGGTATACCTACAACTCGCGCGGCTACGGCTACGCCCCCATCGACAAAAACCAGCACAGAACCATGACCTGGCAGTACCTCCAGATGGTCAACCGGCAGCTCAAGACGCTGGGCCCGATCATAAACCGCCTTCGGTCAACTGGTGTCTACTTCACCACGCCCGCGCCTTTCGACTTGGCGCCGCTGCTGCCCGGCAAACTGGTCCGCGCCGTGGCGGCCGATGTGCCGGTGATGATCGGTGAGTTCGACGCCGAAGAAGGCGCCCGCTACGCGCTGGTCGTCAACCTGAGCCTGCAGAGGTCAACCAGGGTCGCGTTGGAGTTGACTGACGCCTACCACACCGGCTCCGTCATTTCTGCCGAAGACGGAACGGAACTTGAAATGGAGGAAGGAAACGCCTATTGGTTGACTGCCGGGCAAGGGGTGCTGATCAGGTTGCGGTAACTGAGAGAGCGCCGGTGAATGCCGACCAGCAGCGGAAACAACTCGCCCACCGACATGACGCCTACATTCGCTGGGTTGCCGATACGTTCGGTGGATTCGAGCCTTCCATGGACCCGAACGACGGGCGCCACTGGGCGCTGAACCACGACTTGATGCACCTGATCCTCGGGATGTTCGTGGAGCGGTCTCGGGAAGCCGCTGTCTCGGACCACGTCTGGGAGCTCAGGAAGTTCCTCGCCTGGCGGAGCGGCCGTTGCTGGGTGTTCATCGATTGGGGATACTGGCGGAATGAAGGGCCTGCGGATATGGCCTACAATCTTCATTTTCTGACGGCGCTGCGCGATATGGTGCGCTGGTGCGATCTGCTGGGCAAGACCGATGAAGCGGCGAAATACCGGACGATGCAAAATAAAATTGAACATGTCGCAGAGAAATGGTTTGACGAAAGCCTGTCCCATGGCAAAAAGGGATGGCAGCAGATCGGCTACCACAGCGCCGTCCTCGGTTTGCGAGCCGGATTCTTCAAAGGGCAGAAAGAAAGGGATGGCATCGATTATATAAAAAAACATATATTGCGTTGCTTCCCCAACGATCCCGATGCGCCGCGGCTTGGCAATCCGGGCATGAATAACCCCGGGCTGATCACGCCCTATTTTGCTCACTATGCCTTTCCACTTCTCATTGAACACGGAGAGATGGATTTTGTGTTAAATCAATACCGCGCAAGTTGGGGATGGGCCTTGCAGCAGGGAAGCGCCACCTGGATCGAGGTGTTCGATACGCGCTGGAGCCAATGCCACCAGTGGGCCGGCTGCCCGACCTGGCAATTGTCGCGCTACGTTTTGGGATTGCGTACCCGCTATGATTTGGGAGATCATCACTTTGCCTTATCGCTGTTCCCCGGCGATCTGAATTTTGCCGAGGGGAAAATACCTATGCCCGGCGAGGGCAAGGAAATAAAGATTCAATGGGAAAAGAAAAGCGACGGCATTCACTATGAAATGCAAACGCCGACGATGATTTATCTGTCTCTGGATGAGAGACTTGGCGAGGGAAAAAAGACGCTGCAAGTCGATCGGGAATTTCGGCATGTTTTTAAAAATCTGAGGTGAACGATGAAACGAAATGCTTTTAAAATGAAATTAAAGCCCGGCTGCGCCGCGGAATATATAAAACGACACGACGAAATCTGGCCGGAGATCGTTCGTTTGCATTCCGCCGCCGGCATCTCCAACTATTCCATTTATCTTGATGAGGAGACCGACATCTTGTTCGCCTGCCAGGAACTTGCAGACGATCACACCGCCGACGATTTGCGCAACCAGCCCTTGATACAAAAATGGTGGGAATACAATAAAGATTTGATGGAATGCCATCCCGATAATTCGCCTGTTGTGACGCCGTTGCAGGAAATCTTTTATATGGACTAAAATGATTGGATGAAATTTCCCATGAAAAAGCTCGCTTTGTTTTTTATTTTCGCCCTTCTGTCAAACTCGTTCCCAGCCGCACAAAATAGTTTGACCGAAGGATTTCAAAACCCGCCTGACTCGGTAAAACCCTGGATCTACTGGTATTGGTATTCCGACAACATTTCCAAAGAAGGAATAACCAAGGATCTGCAGGCCATGTCGCGCATTGGCATTGGCACGGCGTTCATCGGCAACGTCGCCAACAGCGGCGAGGTCGGCAAAGTGAAGGCGCTCAGCGACGAGTGGTGGGGAATGGTCAGACACGGCATCCGCGAAGCGGGCAGGTATGGCATTGATATCGGCATGTTCAACTGCCCGGGGTGGAGCCAATCGGGTGGGCCATGGATAAAGCCGGACCAGGCGATGAGATATCTGGCGACGAACGAAACAAAAGCAAGCGGGCCAAAGGCGTTTCATGAAAAGCTTGCCGCTCCCGCCGGAACGTTCCAGGATGTCGCCGTGCTCGCCTTTCCGGCGCCGGCATTTGATGGTCGATGCCTCGACGAGACCGCTGCCCGAATCGCCAGTCGTCCGGCGGCGGATAGCCTCGCCCATCTCATTGATGGCAACCGATCGACGATCTTTCAATTTCCTGAAAAAGCCCTCAAGGAGAACACTTTCACCATCGACATCAGGACCGAGTCGCCCTTTGAAGCACAAAGCTTGTCCATCTACCCCGCTCACGTTCAATTTACCGTAAAATGCGAGTTGCAGGTGCAAAACAGCGCCGGAGAATTTGAGACCGTCAAAAACATCCAACTGTTCCGGCCGCCAAAAAACTTTGACGTCGGCCCTATGTACGATGCGCCGACGACCGTTTCTTTCCCCCTCGTCGCCTCGAAACATTTTCGGCTCATCTTTAGCGATTTTGCCTT
>CAZTNL010000335.1:0-1892 GCA_964614885.1 uncultured Calditrichaceae bacterium
CCGACCTCGCGATCGAAGCCAAAGAGATCGTGAAGATGCGGCGCCGGCTCAACGAAACCATCGCCAAACAGTGCGGTCAACCCCTGGAGCGCGTGGAAAAAGACTCCGACCGCAACTACTGGCTCTCCGGCCCCGAAGCCGTTGAGTATGGCCTGGTCGGCCGGGTGATCCAGTCGAAGAGCGAAATCTGACCGCGCCACACCGCTTTCAATTCCCGCCGCTCTCCCCGGGCGAACTATCGTC
Organism: uncultured Calditrichaceae bacterium; assembly: GCA_964614885.1. Taxonomy (GTDB): domain Bacteria; phylum Zhuqueibacterota; class Zhuqueibacteria; order Oceanimicrobiales; family Oceanimicrobiaceae; genus JAJDAG01. Next base: position 244 of record CAZTNL010000335.1, read on the forward strand.
GATGATAACCGCGGGCACGGCGGTCTCCTGCATGAGGCGGTTGAATGTGGGCAGGTCGTTGTCGAAGACCGATTGCAGTTTCACCAGTTGGGCGTCAATTTCCCGCACGAGTTCGTCGCGCACGGCCACGGCTTGCTGTGTCGGCGGGTAATCGCCAAAGCCGGTGAGGCTGGCCAGCGCGCTGAGCCTGTTGTTCAGCCGGATGGGGAAATTGAGCGGGTCCTGCTCGCTGCGGTTTTTGGTCTGGTAGAGCGCCTCTTCGATTTTTGTCACCTTCTGCAGCAGCGCCGCGCCCGCATCCACAACTTTCTTCGCATCATCCTGCTTCTTCAGCCGCCCGGTAATCGCTTCGACCTGCTTGCGCAGTTGTCGGATTTTGCGAATGCCTTTGTGGGTGTCGCTCAGCTTGTCGCGAATGGACATCAGAAAGTCGAACTGTGCCTGCAAATCCTCCGGCTTTGACTGCGAGCGCGGATCTTTCAGGATTTTGAAGGGCACGGTCATGGAATCACCGCCCGCCACCAGCCGGGCCAGGTAGTTGCCGGGCGTGGCCAGCGGCCCCTGCAGCCCGCCTGCCCACAGGATGATCCCGTCAAATTTTTCCGCATCCGGGTAGCGCATGTCCCAGGCGAACCGGTTCATTCCTGCCTTGATCGGGAGGCGCTCCTGTTTTTCTTTCGCCTTCGGCCGGAAGGTGCGAATGACCTTGCCATCCGCCTGCAAAATGCGCAGGGCCACGCTGCTGCTGTCCGGCGCCTGCTGAAACGTGTAGTGGATCAGCACACCCGGAGGCGGATTCTTGCCCGTGTTCGGACGCTGGCGCGACGAACTCTCCAGCCGATAAGTCGGCCGCGGCTGGAAGAGCCACATCCTGTCCGCAGCCACCCGCTGCGAAAGCTGGTGCAGCGGCGTCAGGTCGTCGAGCACCCAGAGCGCGCGCCCCTGCGTGGCGACGATCAGGTCGTTTTCCTTGACAGCGATATCGGTGACAGGAACAAGCGGCAGGTTGAGCTGAAACGGCTGCCATTTACCGCCATCATCGAACGAAATATAGAGCCCGTTTTCCGTGCCGGCGTACAGCAACCCCTTCCGGTTCGGATCGGCGCGAATGACGCGGGTGAAGTGGGACGCAGCGATGCCGTGGGTGATCTTCTTCCAGCTCTGGCCGTAGTCGAGCGTTTTGTAGAGGTACGGCTGGAAATCGTCGAGCTTGTAGCGCGTGCCCGCCACGTAAAGTCCGCCCGGCTCGGTCGGGTGCGGCTCGATGCTGTTGATCTGCATCCACTCGGGCATGATTCGCTGCCTCGGCGTCACCTCGACCCAGTTTTTCCCGCCGTCGCGGGTCAGGAAAACGAAGCCGTCGTCCGAACCGGTCCAGATGACGCCCGGCTGCAGCGGGCTCTCGGCGGCGGCAAAAATAGTGGCGTAATACTCCACGCTGGTGTTGTCTTTGGTTATCGGCCCGCCGGAAGCGCCGAGCCGGGTGGTGTCGTTGCGGGTCAGGTCGGGACTGATGGCGGTCCAGCTCTGCCCCTCGTTCTTCGTTTTGAAAAGCACGTTGCCCGCCGCATAAAGCGTGTTCGGATCGTGCGGAGAAAAGAAAATCGGAAAATTCCATTGAAAGCGGTACTTGAGATCTTTGGCCGCGT
>CAZTNL010000335.1:1992-4269 GCA_964614885.1 uncultured Calditrichaceae bacterium
GAAAAGAAAATCGGAAAATTCCATTGAAAGCGGTACTTGAGATCTTTGGCCGCGTGCCCCATCGGGTTGTCCGGCCAAACGTTGATCGCCCGCCATTCGCCGGTCTTGTGATCGACGCGGGTCAGGAAGCCGTCGTAGGAGCCGCCGTAGACGACATCCGGATTGTCCGGGTTGGGCGCCAGGTGTCCGCTTTCGCCGCCGGCCGTCGGCTCCCAGTCGCGCTCGCCGATGCCGGAGCCGTCGGAACGATGCGAGATGCGGATGGCCGAGTTGTCCTGCTGGGCAGCGTAAATGCGATACGGGAAATAAGTGTCGGTGGTGACCCGGTAAAACTGGGCGGTCGGCTGGTTGTAGTAGCTGCTCCAGCTTTCGCCGCCGTCAAAAGAAACCTGGGCGCCGCCGTCGTCTCCGACGATCATCCGTTCCGGCGCCTCGGGCGCGATCCAGAGATCGTGGTGGTCGCCGTGCGGCGTACTGATTTTCTCGTAGGTTTTGCCGCCGTCTTTCGAGCGCCAGAAGCGCACATTCAGCACGTAGACCACGTCTTCGCTCTTCGGATCGGCGTAAATGCGTGTGTAATACCAGGCGCGCTGCCGCAGCTTGCGCTCATCGTTGATGCGCCGCCATTTTTCGCCGCCGTCGTCGGAGCGAAACACGCCGCCCTCTTTTGCTTCGATGATCGCCCAGATGCGATTTGGATTGGCAGGCGAAATCGTGATGCCGCTGATGCCGATGGTGCCGCGCGGCAATCCCTCATTGCGCGTGATCTCTTTCCAAGTGTCGCCGCCGTCGGTCGACTTCCAGATGCCGGAGCCTTTGCCGCCACTTTCCAGACTGTACGGCGTGCGCCGCACGCGCCACATGCCCGCGAACAAAACGCGCGGATTCGTCGGGTCCATAGCCAGATCGACCGCGCCGACCTTTTTGTTGACAAAGAGGATTCTTTCCCAACTCTTTCCGCCATCTTTGCTGCGATAAATGCCGCGCTCATCGTTGGGTCCGAACAGATGCCCGAGCACTGCCGCGTACACCAGGTCCGGATTTCTCGGGTGAATGCGGATGCGCGGGATGTGCCGCGAGTCCTTGAGTCCAGCCGATTCCCAGGTCTTGCCGGCGTTGGTCGATTTCCATACGCCGCTGCCGTGCGAGACATTGCCGCGCACGGTCACCTCGCCGCCGCCAACATAGATGACGTTTGGGTCCCACGCGCTCACCGCCACCGCTCCGATCGAACCGCCGAAAAACTTGTCGGATATATTTTTCCAGTTTTGCCCGCCGTCGATCGTTTTCCACACGCCGCCGCCAGCGCTGCCGAAGTAGTAGAGCATGGGATTGCCCGGAACACCGGTCACGGCCGCGGAACGGCCACCCCGCCAGGGACCGATGCAGCGAAATTCCAGCGCCTGGTACAGCGATTCGTCGAATCCGCCCCCGGCCGTGCCGGGCGCAGGCAGATTGAGCAGAAAAAACACCACGGCAATCAGCGACAGCAAACGCATACTGCCGGTACGGCGGTTCCTGCGATTCATCTCTAATCCCCTTTCATTAGGTTCGTTGACATCAATACCGTAGAAAAAACCAACTACCGCAAAGGCTGCAAAGAACGCGAAGAACACACTTCCCTCTCCGAATTCCACGGGCCAAGAAAAACAAGAAAATTACACACGCCCATGTCGCCTCACGGATAGGCTCAGAGCTTGTTCACCATACGTCTGATGCCTTCGTAGATAACGGGCTGCTCCACCTCACACTCCACGTCATGACCTCGTTTCCTCAGCTCGTATGAGAGGCACCTTTGATACGCCGACTCCAGCAGGCCTGGTCCCGGCACCCGATGGAAAGGAACACATTGGTTTTTACCGCAGGGGTCACGCTACTCAATTTTCAGCGGTGCATACTCCTCGAAAAACGATGGCTTTGCCGCCTCAACCGCCTGGCGGTACTTCTGCCAGGCCCCGCTGAAAAAAACGTTGACCAGCGGCAGCGTTTCCTTCAGCTTCGCCTCGGTTTGCTCCAGCACAAGTCTGGCTGTTTCTCCGGGATCGCCAAGCGAAGATCTGAGGTAAAACTCCGCGAAATCAAGGCGCACGCTGGGCAAATCCGGGTCCGACCAGATGCCCTGCACTTTTTTCGGGTAAATCTTCGCGAGCAGCGTTTTGATGCTGTCTTCGGCCGCTTGGCCGGATTCGATGGCGTTTTTGGCCACATCATCGTCGCGCTCTTCGAGCTGCGCCTTGAGCGCGCGAATCGTTTTCTGCGCGGCGCGCAAACGGTCGG
>CAZTNL010000336.1:0-4265 GCA_964614885.1 uncultured Calditrichaceae bacterium
GGTAAGCATGGAAAAGAACGCAGGCTTTTCTTCCGGGAAAACCGCACCCATGTAGACGTGGATGATGAGTCCGGAAACAACCATACCGACCGCGAAGAAGTGTAAAGGCACGGACCAGGCAACCATCGTTGTACTGAACAAGTGGAAAGCCATGATCAAACCGGTGATGATGATCAGCGGAGTCATGGTGCCGGCCAGCAGCCCGTAGAGTTTCTGCCCGGCATTGAAAGCTCCCTGCGGCGGCAACGGTTCGTCGCTCTTGCCCAGTATGCCCAACATCCGAATTCTGAGCCAGTTGATATCGTCGGCATCGAGGCAGAGCGCCTGGTTGCCGAACAGGACACACTGAATCATGTGCAGGCGATTTTTCCAGGGTTTGTCCCACAGCTTGATCTCACATTTCCCTCGCTTGCGGATGTAGCTCCTGTAGCCGAACAGGGTGTGCACGAGAAAGACGAAAACCCAAATGACGCCAAGCCAGATGTGAAATTGCAGCATGCGGGCTTTGCCGCTAAACAGGCCATGCATGATGTCGATGAAAAAGTTTGGCATGACCCGGTAGTGGTCCGACACCAGGAGGCCGGCGCCAGTCATGAGCATGAACAGCCAGATGGTCGCGTTGAACCAGTGCAGCAAGATGATCGACACATGGTGCTTTTTCATGCGGCGTTGCCGCATTTTGTCGAGCTCTTTCGAGGTGAGCCTTTCTGGCTCACGGAAAGACTCCAGGACTTGCTCGATCCTGGCATCCTTGGGCTCAGCCATCGTACTCCTCCTCTCCTTTTGCGAGCTGGTGGAAAAAGGCAATCGCCTGACCAGCAAAGGTTGCGCCGATTGCAAGAAAAATGAAAGGCTTCAGAAAGGTGGCCCAGATCCTGGCCGGCGTGGCGAATCTCGGCTTTCTCGGGCCAAATTTTTCACGTACCAGCTCGAGCTGTTTTTCCGTGCCCAGGTAGTAAACGTTGGGCCCGATGGCGGCGTTTTCGTTTTCCATGCGTCTGGCGCCGTCGCGAAAAACCTTTTGGTAAACCAGACTCTCCCTGTCATCGAGATCGCCGAAAAACTTGGCGTTCGCCGTGCAGGTGACCACGCAAGCCGGCTGCAATCCCTCTTTCAGACGGTCCTCGCAAAAATCACACTTGTCCACTTTGTTGGTGACCGGGTTGATGTAGCGCGCGTCATACGGGCAGGCTTCGACGCAGTAGCCACAACCGATGCAAACCTCCGGGTCGACTTTGACGATGCCGTTTTCGAGCTGGAAGGTAGCGCCGGTGGGACAGGGCGCGATGCAGGTCGGATTGTCGCAGTGGTTGCACTGGCGCACAAAAAAGCTCGACATCAAATCCGGAAACTCACCCTCGACACCCGTGTGCTGCACGACCGTCCGTCCGTGCTCGAGCGGGACATCCCACTCGGTACGGCAGGCGACCGTGCAGGCATCGCAACCGACACATTTCCGCAAATCTATCACCATCGCATAACGTGGCATGGCTTACTCCGATCGTTGATTGATTTTCCAGTCCGAACGATACACTCAGCAACCCTCCTCGTCTTCCTCTATCACGGCGTTTTTTTTGTGAACAGCCTTTTTCTCTACAGCCGGTTTGTCGCGGGTCTCCGTTTTGATAGCCACAGCGCCTTCGACCATGAGCGGCTTGCCATCCTTGAAAATGCGCACAAAGTTTACCCGCATGCCGGTTGCGCCACAGAGTGGATCGACGTTTACTCGCGACATCAATTGCGTGTCAGACGTGCCCTTTTGAAAGGCCCGCGTCATGAAGGGCGACCGTTCACCAAATCCGTGCACGGTAAAAACACAGTCCGGCCGGATGCCGGCGGTTACGGTCAGTTTCACCGGGTCGCTCATGACGCCGCTCTGGTTTTCCAATTGAATGGTGTCGCCGTCGCGCAGACCAAGCGTTTGCGCCACCTTGTTGTTGAGCCAAATGGTATTCTCCGGCATGTAGCTGTGCAGAATCTCGTTGTTTTGCGTGCGGGCAAACGAGTGCAGCGGCGACCGTCCGTAGAGCAAACGGAAGTAGCCCTTGGGCACTTCCTCGACCTGCTCATAAAGCGGCATGGGGTCGAAACCGAGCTCCGCAAGGGTTGCCGAATACAGCTCGATCTTGCCGCTTTTCGTTTTGAACTTGTGCGCCCCGTTGAGATAAGGCTTGCTTTTGTCGTAGGGAATGATGCCGTCGGCGCGCACGTTTTTCAATTCAACCCCGAGACCCGACAGGCGGTAGTTCAGAAATTCCTCGGGTGTTTTCCATTGAAAATAATCATCGAGTCCCAGCCGTTTCGCCAGCTCTTTGGCGATCCACCAGCCTGGTTGGCTGTCGAACAACGGCTGGACGACCGGCTGTCTGATGGCGGCGAACGGCGTTTTGGCGTTCTTGACAGTCAGCAAGTCGTCATACCGTTCAAGGTAGGTGGCCTCCGGCAAAACGACGTCGGCGTACAACATTTGCTCGGTGGGCATGACATCGACCACGGCCAGCAGGTCGAGCTTATCGATTGCTTCGCGGGTGTGGTCCGGACAGGGGATGCTTTGCAGCACGTTTTGTCCGTAGACGATCCAGCCTTTTATCGGGTAAGGGTCTTCGTCGACGGTCGCGTCCACCAGGCCGTTGGTTACGCCGAGCCCGGTCGAACCGAAGGGGTAGCGCGTGCCGGCCCCATCTGCTCGCGGCCCGCGCTTGGGATAGCGCGGAGAAGGAAACTTGGGCGCCGGCACGGGGGTTGGCAGATAGGTGCCGCCGGGCCGGCCATAAGCGCCCAGCAAGGCAGTCAGAATCGCCATGGCGCGCGCACGCTGGCTATCGTTGCCATACCAGGTAACATGGCGCCCCGGGTGCAGGCCCACCGCCGGACTGTATTTGGCCATGGTGCGCGCGGTTTCACGAATGGTCTCGGCCGGGATTTCAGTGATCTTGGCCGCCCATTCCGGGGTGAACTTCCGCACGTGCGCTTTGTAGCGCGCGAAACCAGTGGCGTACTTTCGAAGATACTCCCGGTCGTAGAGATTTTCGTAAATCAGAACATGGCTCCAGGCCAGCAGCAGCGCCGTGTCCGTTCCAGGTTTGATCGGCAACCACCAGTCCGCTTTCGAGGCGGCGGTCGAAAACCTCGGGTCCACAACCAGCAGCTTGGCGCCGCGCTCGAGCGCTTCCGCGAAGGCCAGAACTTGCCCGGTGAAAACGTTCTCGCCGATGTGGGTGCCGATAAAAACCATCATCTTGGTTTCTTCAAAATCCACTGGCTCCGGCGATCCGACGGAGCTGCCGAAGGTGAGCTTGTAACCGACGTCTCTCGGCCCGCGACATTGGGCGAAGGCGGGTTCGACCGAGTTCGGCGTGCCGTACGCTTTCATCAGGTGGCTGAAGAAGCGCGCGTGGATGCCGTGCGGGAAAAACCCGACTGCTTCCGGGCCATGTTCATCTTTGATCGCGGTCAGCTTTTCGGCCAAATAATCGAGCGCCTCCTCCCAGGTGACCCGCTTGAAGTTGCCTTCGCCGCGCTCCCCGACTCGCAGGAGCGGATACTTCAACCGGTCGGGGTCGTAGAGCAGTTTGTGCCCGGCGTTGCCGCGGGCGCAGAGCCGGCCGTGGGTCAGGGGATGTTCCGGGTTGCCATCTATCTTCAGCAGCCGGCCGTGCTTGTCGACGTTGCCGAGAATGCCACAGCGCCAGAAGCAGATTTCACAGAAAGAGGGGATTTCCTCGACGCGTTGCGCGCCGCGCCAGCCATTTGGGTATTTCTCCAACCCGTGCAGCTCGATGGTCGGCGCGAGCGTCAGGGCGCCAGCCCCAAGAGCAGTCCTTTTCAGAAACTCTCTTCTGGTCACATTCATTGTGCCACTCCTGTAAACATTTGAGTTGATTCCTTGAGTCGTTGAGCCAGGAAGGTTCGCAGGCCCTCTAATGCCGCGGGATAGAACGGTAGTGACGCGTGCGCTTCAATCCGGTTTTGCAGAGGTTCGAGCCAGTTGCTTAGATGGTCGCGAATGAAGCCGGCTTCGTCCACACCCGAATCATGATCTTCCGCCATTCGGTAGAGAAACTCGAGCTGGACAGCGAGATGGTCAGCGGGTTCTTTCATGGTGTCGCTGATCTTGAAGCCGTGGCGCGCGTACAATTCGCCTAGTTCTCCGGCAGCGCGGCCATACAGCTCATTCTCGATGTAAAAGGACGCGTACGGTGGCGCCAGAAGGTGTGGAAAGGCCGTGACAAACAGGCGCGTGTATTCGACTTGCAGCGTTTCCA
>CAZTNL010000337.1:0-4258 GCA_964614885.1 uncultured Calditrichaceae bacterium
CATACCTCACGGTTTTGGTTTTTGAGTCTATAAACGAGTTTTCGGCCAAGCACTATTTACAAAATCTCATCGTTCATCGTGTTATTAAGCTCTGCGCCATTGCGGTTCATGAATTTTTCAGCTTCTGTAAATCCCTTGAATCCATGTCAAAGCACTTTTTAGTTTATGGCTTTGCCAGGTTGGGATTTTCCCTCCGGGAAAATCAGGTTCAGCGCGAAACCGGTCAGGCCGCCGACCACCAGCCCCTGGCTGAAAAGCGTACGCATGGCCTCCGGGAAATGCTGTAGCACGTCCGGTCTGAATTCCACGCCCAGCCCGAGGCCGATGGAGACCGCGATGATAATCATGTTGCGCTGGTTCATCTCGACGTTGCGGTGGATGATCGCGGCGCCGCTGGCAAAGATCATGGCGAACATGATCAGGCCGCCGCCGCCGATAACCGCCGCGGGAATGGTTGCGACCAGCATGCCGAATTTCGGCACCACGCCGAGCATCAGCAGGAAGATCCCGCCGATCGCGGCTACGTGCCGGCTGGCGACTCCGGTAAAATTGACCAACCCGACGTTTTGCGAATACGAGGTGTTGGGAAAAGCGCTGAAGACCGCGGCCAGGCCGCTCATCACGCCATCTGCCACCAGGCCGCCTTTCATTTCGGAGTTGGTCGGCTGGCGTCCCACCGCGGCGATGGTGCCGCTGATGTCGCCGAGCGTTTCCAGCGCGCTGACCACGTAAACAAAACTCATGGCGATGATCGGCGCCAGGTGAAATTCGAGGCCGAACTTGAATGGCAGGGGCAGGCTAAACCAGTCGCTGCCGGCGGCGCGGGCGAAATCGACCATGCCGAGGGACAGCGCCAGCAGGTAGCCAACCACTGCGCCGACGATCATGCTGGCGTAGCTCCAGAAGCCGCGCGTGAACTGGTTGAGAATGAGCGTGATGACCAGCACCGTCCCCGCCACGAGCAGATTGGCGAAGGAGCCGTAATCTGCCGCTCCGACCCCGCCGGCAGCGTAGTCCATGCCCACCGGCACCAGGGTGAGGCCGATCAGCATGACGACGATGCCCGTGGCCAGAGGCGGAAACAGCTTGCGGAAGCGGTCGTAGCTGTAGCCGATGGCCACTTCGACCACGGAAGCGGCCAGGCAGGCGCCGAGCGCGGTCGCCAGGTTGTACTGCCGGGTGATGCTGATGATGCCGGCGACGAAGGCGAAGCTCGTGCCCATAACCATGGGAATGCGCGCGCCCACTGCTCCGAGGGGATAGGCCTGAACGATGGTGGCCAAACCGGCCATGATGAGCGCCACCTGGACGAGAAAGGCCTTTTCCTCCGCTCCCAGGCCGATGGCGTTGGCGATGATCAGCGGCACGGCGATGTTGCTGAGAAACATCGCCACCAAATGCTGCAGGCCGAGGGGCACGGCCTCGCGCAGAGGGGGCATGTCGTCGATGTTGTAAACGATGTGCGGCCGCGGCTGAGACGGCGTCCCGCTGGCGGGCTGATGTATGACGGTTTCTGCTTTCATCTCCGGCGACTTCCTCCGCGGTTCTGGTTGTGACGCAGACCTGTCCTGTGTTTTGGCTTTCCTGGAGCGAAACTCATTCGGCTTCCGGCAGCAACGTCGGCCGGACCATGAGTTTTGCCGCCTGCTTGATGGTCACCGAGCCCGGCTTGGCGCCGCGCGGTTTGGATACCTGTTTGGCCAGACAGTGGTGCACGGCCACTTTGCCGGCGTCGCGCATTTTGGAAAAATAAGCCGCCAGCCCGGCGGCTTCGCGCAGGCTGTCGCGGTCGGCAGGCGCTTGTTCTTCGCCGCACCGCAGAATGACGTGGCTCCCGGGCGCGCCGCTGACGTGCAGCCAGACGTCGTTGGCATGGGCGATTTTGAAGGTCAACGCGTCGTTGCTCCGGTCGTCCTGACCCACAAGGATTTCCAGTCCGGCGCTGCTGAGAAATCGTTTTGCTCTCACCTGCTGGGTTAGCATCGGCCTGTAGTATTCATGAAATTTCACCGCTGGTTATCAATGACAGAATTGGAGTCGAATGTGATGCGCAGGACCAGTCTGCGCCTTGCGGTTCGTGAGCTTCAGGTTAACCGTCCTGCTGGCGCATTTCCCGCACCCGAACCTGGGCCGTATTCAAATGGTGCAGGTTGTGGTTGATGGTGAAAAACAGCATTTCCCGCACCGTTAACTTGCCGAGAATCGGATGCGGCAGACGGTACTTGTCCATCTTGTAGTTGGGCCAGCGGTCGACGGCCGCCACCAGGTTTCTCCCGGCTCTGCGCCATTTCAAAATGGCAGTCCGGCGCGCCCTTTCTGCCCCTTCTTCGGTCGGCGGTATTTCCTTGAGATCCGGGGCAAAGCGTCCCGCTTGCGCTCCCGCGCGCAGAGCGCTGTCGTAGGCCGACTTCATTTGCTCGTAGCGGCGGGAGGTCTCACCCGGCTTGCCGAAAAGCAGTCCCAGAACCTGCCTCGGCAAGCGCAGAGCCAGTGTCACCGGTTTTACCGATTTCGTCAGGTGTCTGAGGGTGTCATAAGCCGACCATCGTTGCCCCGGACGGGAAAAGAATTCGTCCAGCGTGAACGACTTGAACGTGGTTTCGACGGAGTGGTTTACTTGCTGCAGGGCCAGCAGAATTTTCTCGCGGGCGTAAAGATTCTCGACTTGAAGCACGTCTACTCTCCCTCCCGGATAGAGTGTTGCTGCAAAAAAATAGTGCGATCGGCGGGGCAGCCCGGGACCGACCTCGACAGGAAAGGCGAATTAGTCTGAAGGTAAAGCGCCAGACTGAATAAATCAAGCTGAATGGCGGCCGCGAAAAGAAAAATATCGGCGTTCGCTCAGCTCAGCTTGAAGGTGACGGGCAGCCAGTTGCGCGCCCGGCACCGTGTGTCCGGGCAAACGAAAGTGGGTTCGTTGACGAAAGGCGTGAGATTGCGCCGGAAGGTGCGTTTGCAGCGACCGCAGACTATCGTGGCCGAATGCGGCGTCACTTCGAAAGAATCGGGAACGATGGCCTTTTGCGTCGCGGCCCGCTGCTGCCAGCGTTGTCGCTTATCCTGCGTCGTGCCTCGCACTGTTCGCCAGCTCGCGTTGTGCCACGACCTTAACGATGTGCCGCCCGTAGTTTTCTATCAGCGTCCGGATGGCTTGTGTGATTTCGTTATCGGTGTTCCTGAAGCGGAAGCCGGTGTTGTAGCAACCGGGTTCAAATTCTTTGGCGGTCCAGATACTGATGGCATCGAGGACGATGTCGTGCAAGTGAAGCTCTTCGGGAACCTCCATCTTCAGCCGGTACGTGCATTTCGGCGCCAGATAGGCCTGGTTCATCAGGAGCATGCCCTCGGTGTGGATATCCAGAACCTGGCCGATCAGCTCTTCGTCGTTGGCGTCATAGACGTTGAGACAGCGCGACAGCGGGACACGTTTCAGTTTTCTTTTTTCGGTCATGGCCTGCCCGTCCTGTTTACCGTGTAACTTTGTATAGGTTATCGGAGGTTGCGGCCCAGACCTTCAACACCTGCCGGAAAAAAACGACGAAAAAGGTACGTTTTTCACTCTGCTTTCCGGGCGGCTTCCCAGGCGAGGAAGGCATCGATATCACGCCGGATGGATCTGAGAACGAAACCGATAACCGTGGCGTCATCGAGATAGCCGCTGCCGGGCAGGAAATCCGGCACCAGGTCGAACGGGTTGACAAAATAGACGATTGCCGCGAGGACAAAGACGAACGTTTGCCACGGCATGATATCGTACTCGCCGCGCAGCCGGGCTCTCGCCAGCCGGAGCAGCGCCTGCAGGTCTTCCCAAACCGCCGACAGCAGAGACGCATTGCGTTCAGCCTTGGCTGCGGCTTCGGTGAGGAGATATTCTGCCTTTTCCTTGTCCTCGAGGTATTCCGAGGCGGTCTTGCGGGCAGCCTCGAAGCCTTCGGGTTTCTTTTTGTCGTTCATCCGTCAACGCCTGCAATGAGCATTCATTTTGCCTGTCCGGTCGATTGGGAACTCTCCGCACTCTACAAGCTAGCAAGAAAGTTTCGTCCCGCCCGATATTGAAAACAGCACTGGTCCTTCAAAGTTCGGGCCGTCTCATCATGAGGCGGCCCGTTTCTTTTTTATGGAAGCCTAACCTGCATTATTCACAAGATTTTGCTGCAACGACGCTAAGTCGCAAAGAAAACAGTAAGAAATCGTCATTAGCCTCAATAAATTCAGATCTTGAGTGCGGTGCGCGAAAACATATTTTTGAATTAATTCA